>DATEWL010000653.1:0-2872 GCA_035258025.1 Candidatus Acidiferrum sp.
GAAGTCACCGACCATTTCGGCCAATACACTGAGCCCGGTGTGAATGCCTACGGCGTCGTCGCTGTTCTCCGCAACGGGCCCGGCCCTGCGGTTTACGTTCGAACGGACATGGACGCCCTTCCGATCATCGAGAACACGGGCCTGCCCTACGCCAGCCGCGTAAAAGTGGCCCGCGCGGGCGGAGACGAAGTTGGCGTAATGCACGCCTGCGGGCACGACCTGCACATGACGGTTTTTCTCGGCACGGCGCGTCTGCTCGCGCAACTCCGAGATCGCTGGAGCGGCACCGTCGTCCTGATCGGCCAACCCGCTGAAGAAACCGTCGGCGGCGCGCAAGCCATGCTTCGCGCCGGGCTCTTCACCAAATTTCCCAAGCCGGACTACGTGCTCGCCCTCCATGACACGTCAGCGGTGCCTGCGGGAAAAGTTTCCTGGCACGCCGGCCCTCTTCTAGCAGGCGCCGATTCCGTTGACATCACCGTGCGCGGATATGGGGGCCACGGAGCCGCGCCGCAAGCGGGAAAAGATCCCATCGTCATCGCATCTGAAATCGTCGTCGCGCTGCAAACGATTGTCAGCCGCGAAATGGATCCGCAGCTTCCCACCGTCGTAACCGTCGGCTCATTCCACGCCGGCACGAAGCACAACATCATTCCCGACGAAGCGCACCTGCAGCTCACCGTTCGAACCATGAATCCCGAGCAGCGCGAAAAGGTGCTCGCGGCAATTACAAGGATCACGAACGGTATCGCGGCCGCCGCTGGCGTTCCCGCCGAACGCGCACCGATTGTCGTCGTTGCGGAAGATCACGTTCCCGCCACCATCAACAATCCGGAACTCACACGCCGCGTCGGCGCTTCGCTCGAACGCGCGCTCGGAAAAGAGAATGTGCTCGCGGGCGAACCGATCATGGCCAGCGAAGACTTCAGTCTTTTTGCGCTCGAAGATCCCAAGCCGCCCATCAGCATGTTCTGGCTGGGCGCCGCTGACCCGGTCAAGCTAAGGGATGCGATGGAAAAGGGCACGCGCCTCCCAGGACCGCACTCCAGCGAATTCGCTCCAGTGCCGGATCCCGCCATTCGAACCGGCGTCAAAGCCATGACCTCAGCTGTGATGGATCTCCTGAAAAAATAAATATCGAGATCTTCGTGAGATTCTTCGGAAGCCAAAGGAGTTTGCACACGCTCTCGTTTTGTAGAAGTTCGCGCGAAGATTCCTAGTCTGATTACAGCGCAATCCAGCCAATTCGAATGAAGTAGAGCGAAGTCATCGCCACCACCGCCCAGAGCAACACGCCTTGCAGGAGCGGACGCCAGCCTACCTCCTTCAGCGTGGCGCGCGAGATCCCCGTGCCGATAAGGAAGAGAGTAGCTGTGAGACCGAGACGCCCGAGTGTAAAGAGGGAGTGAGAGAGACGAGAGATTGCTGGAAAGTAAGTGTTGAAAATGGCCGCGAGACAAAAAAACAAAATGAACCACGGAAACTGAATCTTTGACTCGCTGCTAATCTCGGAATCAACATGACTCTTGGATTTACGGCGCATAATTGCTGCGGTGCCGAAAGCTAGCGGAACGATCCAGAGAGCCCGGGCCAGTTTTACCGTCGTGCCGATGACCAACGCTTGCGGGCCGTATTTCGCGGCGGCGCCGACTACAGAACTTGTGTCATGAATCGCGAGAGCGGCCCAAAGTCCGAATTGCGATTGCGAAAGATGAAGTCCGCTGCCAATCGCTGGAAAAATCAGAAGCGCGACAGAATTTAAAATAAAAACTGTGCCGAGCGAAACGCCCATCTCTTCGTCGTCGGCATGAAGAATCGGGCCGATAGCGGCGATGGCGCTGCCGCCGCAAATCGCTGTTCCCACCGTAATCAGAAAGGAGGAATTCCCGCGAACTTGCAGCATTCCGCCAAGCGCAAGGCCAGCCAGAAGCGCAAACGAAATGCCCAGCACGGTGTACACGAAGCCGCTGCGGCCGGCTTTGAGCACTTCGTGCAGATTCATTCCGAAGCCTAGTGCGACAACGCAGACCTGTAGAAGAATTCTTGCGCATGTCCGAGTGGCTCCCGGGTAAGGATGTGTGAAGCACAAACCGAACAAGATCCCGAGGCTAAGAGCTATGGGAGGAGAAAGAAGTCCTGTGAATGATAGGACCAGCGCGAGAAAGAATAGAATTTTTGCGAGCAAGGACATCGACGGCAAAAGAGTAACAGGGCCAGCGCCGAAGCGGGTAACCGTGACGGAACAGAGTTATGCGAAATTCACCCACATTTTAGTAGGGTATTCGTGACCGAGATTATTTTCGTTTCTATGGTTGCGGAGGCGTGGGCGGTCTCACCGACGAGAGGGATGGTGTCGAAGGAGACGGCTTCTCGACAGGCGCCAGCGGAGCTGCAGGAGCGTTTGGCGCTGCGGGAGTGGCCGGAGTTTTTGGATCAGAGGAGACTTCGGCGATGATTTTCTCCGTAGCAGCTTTACTGACGCCACAGGCGGAATCCCAGATGCGGCATTGGGCGAGAGTGAATTTGCAGCCGCAGGTGCAAGTGTCGGCGTTAAACCGGTGAAGGGCGACCTTTTTTTGTTCAGTGGTAAGTTTGGAGAGGTCGACGCCAGGAAGCTCGGTGGCGCGATCGGCGTGCGACAGGAAAACTTCGCCTTTGTCCACGAACGTCTCAACTTTTGCCATGATAGGCATGCCGAGCAGGGCGCGAATTTCGGTTTCGTAAACGGCGGGATTCCAGAGGCCAACATGCTTTTGGACGATGCGGCCTTCGGTGTCCAAAACAAAAGACGTCGGCAGCGCGGGAATGCCGCCGAATTGTATGCGGACATCGTTGGAGGTCATCGCGACGGGATAGTTGATGCCGGTTTCCT
>DATEWL010000654.1:0-2042 GCA_035258025.1 Candidatus Acidiferrum sp.
GCAATTTTTGTGCCGATTCGGATTGTGTTTTCGCAGGCGATTCCCGCGGCGGGTTTGTATAGGCATGGAGCGGCTTACATACGGCCGCCTAGTGATTCGGCGGATTGAGAAGAAGTCTTTAGTTGTTGGAAGAGTTTGAGAAGTCGCGGCAGGTCCTGCTACATCCCCTACTCAAAAATCAAAAACAAAATCTGCGAGGCGATTAGAGCCTGGTGAAAAATAAATTCTTCGCAAAGGCGGCACAGCATGATGTGCCCCTACAAGCGCAAGACCGGGTTAATCCATCACGTTGGCGATGTCGCGTTCGTGGCGGCGGCGATGGAGATAGTGCATGGAAATGTTGAGGTACGCCTGGCCGCACGGAGTCTCGATTGCTATGACCATGGCCTCGGTGTCGGCGCTGCCTGAAAGGCCTTCTTCGTTCATGTGCATTTCAGGCGGAAATACTTTGAAACGGAAGCCCTGGTCGTTGAGAAGCGTTACGGAATTGCCGATCACCATGTTGGCGAGCTCGCAAACAGTTTCGCGGACCACTTGTTCGCTGCTGGGAACTTCTTCGCCGGCGAGATGGCTAGCGACTTTCATGGCGACTTCGGGCGAAAGATCGAGGATGACGCGGCCTTCGATGTCGCCTTTGATGGCGATTAGCGCGGCCACGCCCTTGCGACGATAGGTGTTTTCATCCATGGAAAGATCTAGGATTTTCGTCGGCGCCTGAAGCGATTCGGCGAAGACGGCGTCGGCGGCGTTTATAAACGGCTGAATGAGTTCCATTCTCATGCGCGGTGCTCTCCTGCGAAGGCGACGGGCGCGCCTGCGGCGTTGGGATCGTCACTGAGAACATAACGGAGAATTTCGTAAAGGACTTCGGGCTTGACGGGCTTTTGCACGAAGTGTTTCGCGCCCTTCTGGAGCGCGGCCAGTATGTTTTCCTGGTAGCCCACCGAAGAGACCATGACGATGCGCGCTTCGCCATGCTGGCGAACGATGCGCTCCACGGCCTCGATACCTTCCATCTGCGGCATGGTGATGTCCATGAGCACGATGTCGGGCTTGGTGCGATTGAACTCCGCGATGGCGGTGAGGCCGTCGCCGGCTTCTCCGGCGACTTCGCCGCCGAACATCTCAATCATCTTGATGATGTTCTTGCGAGCGAAGACGGAGTCGTCCACCACCAGGTAGCGAACGGGTTGATTGTCTTTCCGTAACAGAGCGGCAAATTGTTGCATGGCCTTCTCCTTCTCCCGGCACGGTGTTAGGTGCGATGGGAAGAAACGGGTGTCCTTTCCGATTTCTCGTTCTTATCGTGCTTGTCGTGCTTGTCGTTATTTTCGTTCTTGTCGAATTTTTCTGAGCCGGAGCGGTCTCCGCCGTAATTTTGAACCAGGAACGCGGCGATACCTTCCAGAGGAATCACTTTGTCGGCATAGCCCTTGGAGATCGCGGCGCGGGGCATGCCGCTGACCACGCACGTGTCTTCGCTTTGCGCTACGGTCACGCCACCGGCAGCTTTGAGCGCGCCGAGGCCTTCGGCGCCGTCTTCACCCATGCCGGTCATCAAGAGGCCGACCGCGGTGGGGCCAAATTGCTGGGCGACGGAATGAAAGAGAACGTCAGCCGATGGACGGTGACCGTTAACAGGCGCGCCGTCGGATAGAACGGCCATGTCACCGCGTGGCATGCGGCGAACCATGATGTGACGGTTGCCTGGGCAGATCAAAACGCGGCTCGCGACGAGGAGATCACCGGAGCGTGCCTCCTGGACTTCGAGCGCGCAGCATTCGTCGAGGCGCTTCGCAAACATTTCCGTGAAGCCTTCAGGCATGTGCTGGACGATTAGGATACTGGCCGGAAAATCCCCAGGAATCTGCGAGAGAACGTATTGGAGAGCGTTCGGGCCTCCGGTAGAAATGCCGATCGCGATAATGCGATTTGGTGGAAGCGCGGTATGGGTTTTCTTTTTTCCCTTGGGAGGATCATCGGAAACCACAGCGGCCGGGAGTTTACGTCCAGCGGCTCGCTTGGCGACTTTGATTTTTTCG
>DATEWL010000655.1:0-6056 GCA_035258025.1 Candidatus Acidiferrum sp.
AACCCCGCTTCACTCAAAAATCGAGCGGATTATAGCAGAGCCGGTATCCGAAACTTCCGGTTGCGATTCGCGTCTCCGAACGCCAAAACTCAGCCAATTTCATATCACTCTTCATGGCGCTCCCAAGCTCATTCTGCTAGACTGGCGCCGTTTTGGCGCCCATCACACGAAGACATTTCCTTGCGAAGTCCGCTGCCACCGCAGCCACAACCCTGCTAAGGCCATGCTTGAAGACCGCAATCGCCGTGAACAGCAGCCCCAACATGCAATTCCCTTCCGCGCCCCGCGATCGCATCGCGATTGCCTCCTATCCCTTCCGCGAAACCATCGCTGGGGCTCACGATAAGCCTTATCCCACGAGAATCCCCAAGATGGATTTGAAAAATTTCGTGATTTTCGTCAAATCGAAATTCAACATTAATAAGGTTGAACCGTGGAGCGAGCATTTCCGTTCGCTCGATACAAAATATCTGAACGATCTTCGTTCGATTGTCGAAAAAAACGACTGCGCCATCGTCAATATTGCCGTCGACGGTGAGCACAGCCCCTACGCGGCGGATAAGGCTGAGCGCGAAAAAGCCGTCGCCTTCAGCAAGCAATGGATCGACATTGCCGCAACCGTCGGCTCACCGAGCGTCCGCACGAACATGCCGCCAGCTAAGGATTCGAAGCCCGATCTAGATCGCGCTGCCGACACTCTCCTGCGCGTGGCGGAGTACGGCGCTGCGAAAAATATCCTCGTAAATCTCGAGAACGACAATCCTATCAGCGAAGATCCCTTCTTCATTGTCAGCATCATTGAAAAAGTGAACAGTCCCTGGCTGCACACAAATCCGGATTTCGCGAATACCCTGACCACCGGCAAGACGGAATACGCCTACAAAGGCATCGAGGCGATGTTCAAACACGCGTACAGCATCTGCCACGTGAAGGCCATGGAAGTCGATGAAAAGGGGCAGCTGGTTCACGTAGATATGTCGAAGACCTTCGGCATTCTCAAGAACAGCAATTACAAGGGCTACTGCTCCATGGAGTTCGACAGCCCCGGTGATCCTTACCAGGGAACCTCCGATCTCATCGAGGAAACTCTCAAATCCCTGACTTGACGCTAAAACACTCGACGGCCGACCCGAATTATTCCTAAGGAGCGTTCGAAGTCCCTCTCCCTTGCAGCCGAGGGAGCAGGTTCGTATACTGGCGACCCGGCCAAAAGCGAGTCTGGCGGACCGTTAAAGTCAGTTTCACGCACGGGGTAGACCGCCAGCCCTCTCTCTTGGCCTTGCAAGTCGGTCCTGATTTCCTTTCGCGGCCGAACTGCGAATTGTGGACTGTTTTGCTGCCGTCGCCGCCTCAAAGGAGAGTCCCGCATGCCACAAGCCCCAGTACCGGAAGAAATGAATGTCTACCAGAACGCGGAAGCGCGCTTCGAAGTAGCCGCGCAAAAACTGGGACTCGAGCAAGGACTTTATCGCTATCTCAAATATCCCAAAAAGGAGATCACGCTCTACATTCCCGTTGGCATGGACAGCGGTCAGCTCGAAGTCTTTGTTGGTTACCGCGTTCTCCATTCCACGGTGCGCGGCCCGGGCAAGGGTGGCATCCGGTTTGCTCCCGATGTTTCTCTCGACGAAGTGCGTGCGCTGGCCACGTGGATGACCTGGAAGTGCGCGGTGGTGAATATTCCATTCGGCGGCGCCAAAGGCGGCATCATTTGCGATCCGCGCAAACTTTCGCGGGGCGAATTGGAGCGACTCACTCGCCGTTACACGGCGGAACTCGCTGACTGGCTCGGCCCGGAGCGCGATGTTCCCGCCCCGGACATCGGCTCCAACGAGCAGACCATGGCATGGGTGATGGACACTTACGCGATGCACGTTGGCGAAGCCACGACCGCCGTTGTTACCGGCAAGCCGATCGAACTTGGAGGCTCCCGCGGAAGACGCGAAGCCACTGGCCGCGGCGTCATGATCTGCTGCGACAAAGCGCTCGACAAACTCGGTATCAAGAAGGAAGGCTGCCGAGTCGTAGTCCAAGGTTTTGGCAACGTAGGATCCCTAGCCGCGCAGCTCATGCAAAAAGCGGGCTACAAAATCGTTGGCCTTGCTGACATCGGCGGCGGCCTGTATAACGAAAACGGCTTTGATGTTACGAAAGTGATCGACTGGGTCTACTCGCAGAAAAAACCGCTTCATGATTTTCCCGGCGGCGGCGCGAAAATGTCTGCGCGCGACGTTCTCTTTCAACCTTGCGAAATAGCCATTCCTGCCGCCATCGAAAACCAAATCACCGAACAAAACGCTCATCAGGTCCAGGCGCGGATTCTCTGCGAAGGCGCCAACGGCCCCACCACCTGGCAAGCCGACGCTATTGTCGACGCCAAAGGCATCTTCACCGTGCCGGATATTCTTGGCAACGCCGGCGGCGTCACCGTCAGCTATTTCGAATGGGTTCAGGACCGGCAGGGCTTCTTTTGGCGCGAAAGCGAGGTCAACGAGCGCCTTCTCGACGTCATGGAAAACGCCTTTGACGAAGTCGTCCGCTATGCGGAAACGCACAAAGTAAATAACCGCATTGCTGCTTATATGCTCGCTATTGACCGCGTCGGCAGCGCGCTAAAATTGCGCGGAATCTACGCCTAGTGTGATAAAGTGCGCCTCTGGATTCCAGCCATTCGGGGTCCAAGAGTTTACTTTGCTGGGGGGCAGAGCAAAGGCCTGGAGGAAATCCCGGGCAAGGAAGAAGTGCGTGCGATGACTACCAACTCCCTCTGGCCCACCCACGAGAAAAGCGAAGAACAACACCGCCGCGAAATTTGCACGGCGGGGAAGTGGATGTACGACCGCGGTTTCATCGTCGCTTGCGAAGGCAACATCTCCGTTCGCCTCGACGAAAACCGTGTCCTCAGCACTCCGACGTGCATGAACAAGGGCATGCTCGAGCCGCAAGACCTGGTGATCACGAATCTCGAAGGACGTCAGCTTGTCGGCGAACGCAAACTCTCATCCGAAATTGGCATGCACCTGCTGTTTTACCGCATGCGGCCCGATGTGAATGCCATCTGTCACGCGCATCCGCCCACAGCCACAGGGTTTGCCGCGGCCGGGCGTTCCCTGAATCAAGCTCTATTGCCGGAAGTGATTATCGGCCTCGGGCAGATCCCGCTCGTGCGCTATGCCACTCCCGGGACGCCGGAGCTCAGCGACGCGATCGAACCCTTCGTCCCGCACTACGACGCTTTACTCCTGGCGAATCATGGCGCGGTCACCTGCGGTCCGGATCTGCTAACGGCTTTCTTTCGCATGGAAACCATCGAGCATTTCGCAAAGATCGTGCTTTCCGCGGAGTTGGCGGGTGGCCCGGTCCTTCTCTCAGGTCGCGAAGTCGCAAAGTTAATGGCTGCGCGCGCTAGGTATTTCGTCACGCCGCCGCCGGGCGGAGGCGCCGAACTTCCCGAAACCAACGACACCGGCGAATCCTCCGGCGCTCACGTCTCCCTCACGCGCAATGAGCTCGATGCCCTCATCGACGAGGCCGTCCGCAAAGATCGCGCGCGTCGCTGACACTCGCCAAATTGGCAGCAAAGTCGTACATTTTTTTCTGCTTTGGCATACCGCGCGTTGCCTTGGACCGAAGCGATCACAGCAGTGAGAGTCTTGAGACGTTTCAACGTACGGCCGCGCCGTCGAGAACTTCCCTCACTTTCTTTGCCAGGCTTAGGTGAGTGAACGGCTTTTGCAGAAAGGCCGTCTCGTTTTCGCTGATCGCCTGGCGCACGACTGAATCGTCGACGTAGCCGGACATAACAGCACCTTTACGCCGGGAACGCGCATTGCAATCCGCTTGGAGAGTTCCGCCCGCTCATCCCAGGCATAATGACGTCGGTCAACAGCAGATCGATTTTCCTCTGGTGTGTCCGGGCAATCCGTTCAGCTTCTTGAGGGAAGCGTGCGGAGAGCACAGTATATCCGCGCGACGTCAAAATAGCGCGCACGAGGTCGCACACCGCCGGTTCGTCCTTCGCCAAAGCACTGTTTCTCCGCCGGAATAGGACTCGTCTGAAAAATCTGACGAGGACTGCGGCGTTTGCACTGAGTCGATCACGGGGGAAAGAATGCGAAAGGCGGGTTTACGATGACGTACTGTCCCTCTAGGTCCTTTATGTATACGGCATCGCCCGTGCCTTCAAATACGGATTCACCAATGCATTCTTCTCTTCCAGCGCGCTGGCCGATTGGCGCCGCTGCTTCTCGCTGAATATAATCCTTGCGCTTGAACACGCGAAGGATGCCACGACCATCGCGGTCGCAACCGCCAATTGCTCTTCCGCAATCCCCGCTGCCATCAACAGCACAACCAGCGGAAAGATGATCGGAACGATGTGGATTAGCTCCCAGTGTTTCCGGCCTAGGTGTAGCAATTTCCCCTCAGTGCGTAATACTTCCCTCTTGCGTTGACGGGGTAGGCTATAAGGCGGGGAAAAGTGATACACCCCGTCAAAGTCATCGCTAACACATATTGACTATTTCACTACGTACTGCCACACTCGCGCCGTCCCTCTCAGCCTGTGGACAAAGTGCCGTTCTGCACGTGCGACTTCTTGGCCTATCTTCTATAGGTAAGTTTCTATTGGCTGTTCGGGATGCGGTAGCGAATAGCATTCAACACCGAGAAATCTTGAAGGGAATATCAATGGCAAACAAGGTTGTATTTGTGGCATTTGCAATTGAGGATGAAGGACAGAGAAACCTTCTGAAAGGACAATCTCTAAACACAAAGACCCCGTTTGAGTTTGTAGATATGTCGGTCAAGGAAGCCTACGACTCCGCGTGGAAAGAAAGGGTGCGTACCCGCATTAAGCGTTCCGACGGCGTTATCGCGCTCGTGAGCAAGAACTCTCTAACTTCGACGGGTCAACAATGGGAAATTGCTTGCGCCAAAGAAGAGAAGAAAAAGGTGCTGGGGATTTACGCCTACACAAATGACCGCACTTACCTGGCTGGCGTCAACACGGTTACGTGGACGTGGGACGCCGTCAAAGACTTCATCGACAGTCTCTAGGCTCTGAGGTTCTCACATATGCGGAAAGCTCTGGTTGTTGGCATCGACCACTACGACAAAATTGGATCGTTGTATGGGTGTGTGAATGACGCTCACTCCGTAAAAACCGTTCTTGAGCGAAACAGCGACGGTACGGTGAACTTCGGCGTTAAGTTGTTGACTGGCACAAGTACTACAGACAATGTGACACGGAAGGCATTGAAGGACCATGTCCAAGAACTTTTTGCCGATGACAGTGAGATTGCTCTGTTCTACTTTGCCGGTCATGGATATGTTGAAACCACAGGCGGCTATCTATGCACGACCGAGTGCGAAGACGGTGATGACGGCTTTGCGTTGAGCGATGCCTTGATCCTGGCCAACAAATCCGCAGCGAAGAACAAGGTAATCATCCTTGACAGTTGCCATTCAGGGGTGATCGGAAAGAACCCTCACGCTGACAAAAACATTGCTGAACTTTCCGAAGGGATGACAATCCTGACGGCTTCGACTGAAGATCAGTATGCCTCAGAGAATAACGGCAGCGGTGTTTTCACTTCGCTGCTTGTTGATGGCTTGAGCGGAGCGGCAGGCAATTTGGTGGGGGACGTGACGCCGGGCAGCGTATATGCGCACATTGATCAATCGTTGGGGCCGTGGGAACAGCGGCCAGTTTTCAAGACCAACGTGAAGAGTTTTGTTTCATTACGAAAGGTTCAGCCACCTATCAGCTTGGGTGAGTTACAGCGTATTACTGAATTTTTCCCCAAAGCCGGGTTCGATTTTCGTCTTGATCCTTCGTTTGAGCCGGAACGCGTCGCAGGTGGTAAATCTAAGATACCGCCACCGAATCCAGAGAACACAGCAAAATTCGCAATCCTTCAGAAGTACTATCGCGTGAATCTTGTTGTGCCCGTGGATGCTCCGCACATGTGGCACGCCGCAATGTGGAGTAAATCATGCAAACTTACCGTCCTTGGGGAACACTACCGAAGACTCGTTGAGCGAAAAATGATTTA
>DATEWL010000656.1:0-2005 GCA_035258025.1 Candidatus Acidiferrum sp.
AGTGCCAACGGCTCGCCTGCCAGGTTCGTTTTTCTGACCACCCCAGGCGCCAAGGCGCTCCTTAAGCCGGCGCTTGCGCCCGGCAATGTCGACAAATCCATGGCCGCTCCTGTAACCGTTATCATCGCCTGGGACACGGAATTCCACGAGCATCTTCCGAGGCTTTTTCCACAGGCTGACATGCGGTCGTACTTTGTCGGGAATAAACCTCTCACTGAGGAAAACGCCTTCCGAAACAGTTCACTGCAAGCCGCATACTTCATCTTTGCCGCACGCGCTTTGGGATTAGATTGCGGACCGATGTCCGGCTTCGACACAGCTAAACTGAATGCGGCATTCTTTCCTGACGGCAAGTGGAAGGTCAATCTTCTCTGCAACCTGGGTTATGGAGACCCAAGCAAGCTCCACCCACGTAATCCACGGCTGAGTTTTGAGGAAGCGACTGTGATTCTGTAGAGGACGAAACTCGCCAGCAAGTGATCCTTCAGAGGCCGAGGTATTATCCCGGAAACGCGTGTTAGCACCATGACGTCGCTGAAGAGTCCCTACGAAGCGGAGCTTTCAAGAGTTGCGGCACATTGCACTTAGGTGGCTTCAGCGGGACCGCCTGCGGCACGAATGACCTCCCCGGTGATCAGGCTGATTCGTCTGACGCTAGGAACACCGCCAGCGGGGCGATATGCGTGAAGTGACCGAGCCGCCGAGCAGCGTCTTCCCAGAGCGTTTAAGTAGCGCGTCAACATTGAATTTTGCATCCTGAACAAATCGTCGGCACCCTTCCCTTATCGGAGTATGGAAGGGTTGTTCGTTGATTCGCCCGAAAACGGCAGTGACTGCTCGTATCGCCGATTACATTGTGAGGACGGCGCGGAACCGAGCCCTGCCCTCCGCAACGCGTTCGTACGCCTTGGCGGCCTCGGCCAATGGGTAAGTCTCGACGATCGTTTTGACTTTCCCTTGCGCCACGAAATCAAGAGCTTCGTAGAGATATTCGGGGCCGTTCTGCTGGCTGCCGATGATGCGGATGCGCTTCATGATGAGATCCATCAGCGAGACGGAAAGTGGCTCCGCGTCCGCGCCCATAGCGATCAGCCGGCCGTCTGGCCGTAATCCCTGAATGCTGTCCACCATGGACTTTGTCGAATTGGAAGTGCTGAGGATGATGTCGGCACCGCCCGCTGCGGCAAGGCTCTTGCCGTCGCGGACAATTTCATCCGCGCCGAGCTCGCGGATCAACTTGTCTTTGTCAGGGGAGTGGGAAATGGCGATGGTCTCAAAGCCCGCTGACTTCGCGTATTGCACTGCGAGGTGTCCAAGGCCGCCGATTCCAAGCACGGCCACGCGCTCGTGCGGCTGGGGATCGGCCCAGCGCAGCCCGCTGTAGACCGTGTAACCGGCGCAGAAGATCGGGGCTGCTTGCTCGTAGGAAACCTTGTCCGGAATCAGATAGGTGGCGTCGGCATTCATCAGCATGTACTCGGCGTGTCCGCCTTGTGCCTCAATTCCTGTGCCCTTCATGTAGGGACAGAACATTCTGCGACCACGTTGGCACCATTCGCAGCGCCCGCAGGTGGATTGAATCCAGGCGGTACCCACGCGGTCGCCCACCTTGCGCGTCGTGACGTCGGGAGCCACGGCAACGATCTCACCCACTGGCTCGTGGCCTAAGATTCGGGGAAATGGTCCGGGAAAGTGTCCGAGCGTCAGATGTACGTCGGTGTAGCAGATGCCGCTCGCATGCATTTTCACCAGTACCTGATTAGGTCCAGGTTGAGGTTGCGGAACGTCTTCGATTTGCCACGAACTGCTGACAGCGGGAACGACTGCAGCTTTCATAACAGTTCCTCCTAACGCACTTCGATGCGAGAGGATTTGCGGTCGGTGCATGACTTTGAGCACCCGCATCGCCAATCGAACACCTCGAGCATAGAAAGTATCGGGCTCTGGTACGAACTTTTAGTGGGGCCTGGAATGACAATTCATTTGCAAGAATAGAGTTCCGTTT
>DATEWL010000657.1:0-2987 GCA_035258025.1 Candidatus Acidiferrum sp.
TCGGGCTGGAAAGACTACAAATCCACCGGAAAAATCTGCGGCATCGTCCTCCCTGCCGGCCTGCGCGAATCCGATCGCTTGCCTGAACCCATCTTCACTCCTGCCACCAAAGCCGCCACCGGCCACGACGAAAACATTTCCTTCGAGCAAGCAGCCTCTCTCATCGGAGCGGACGTCGCCGACCGCGTCCGCTCCATCAGCATCGATATCTACCGCCGCGCTGCCGCCTACGCCGAACCCCGCGGCATTCTCCTCGCCGACACGAAATTCGAGTTCGGCCTCCTCAACACCTCGCTCGGCTCCCACGACGCGGTCAAAGCTCTCATGTGGATCGACGAAGCCCTCACTCCAGACTCCTCGCGCTTCTGGCCCGCCGCTCAATACCATCCCGGCGGCCCGCAACCCTCTTTCGACAAACAGTTTGTGCGCGATTATCTCGAGCGAATCCGCTGGCCCAAAACCCCGCCTGGCCCGGATCTTCCGCCCGACGTCGTCGCTGCCACGCGTGCCAAATACCGGGAAGCGTATCGCATCCTGGCGGGGCACGAGCTCGACCAATAACCGCAAACGTAACTGCAAACGGGCCCAGAACAAACTGGAACAAATTCTGCGGAGCGTGCGATCGTGAAAGATCAACTCGAAGGGCTTGTCACACAAATGGTGGACCGGGGCATCTTGTTCGACGAGGCTGTTTGCGAGTTCGAGAAGCGTTTCATCAAGCGCGTCCTGGACCGCGCCAACGGCAACCAATCCCGTGCCGCGCAGGTCCTCGGTATTCACCGCAACACGCTCAGCCGTAAAATCGACGAGTACAAGCTCGCTTCAAGAAACCACCACTCCCGCTAAACGAATTTCTGCATATCCCTTGTAGGGGCGCCGCATGCTGCGCCCCAGCTTGCCCGGGCGCGCCGCTCAGACTGCCTGAGCTCTCTCTAACAGTCCTGCCGCGAGGCCCGACTGGACGGAAACAAAACGGCTCCCCGGCCAAGCCGGAGAGCCGTTCATAATCTATCGTCTGTCAACCGGTCGACTAGCTCGAAGGCTTCTTCTTCACCGTCTTCTTCGGTGCAGATTTCTCCTTCGGAATGTCCTCTTCGCTCACTTTGCCTTTTTCCCAGTGCAGCATGAACGCTGGGTCCGGATCGTAAGATACGAGCGTCGCGGTAAAATGAATCGCGCTGTCCTTCTCTACACGAGCCACATCCGGCTGACCAACTATTTTCACTTCCATGTTCGGCACCGTCGCGGCATCGAACTCCGCGTCGCTGGTCACAAAGGCTACCTTAAGCACGATGGGGTCTCCGGGAGCGTTTTCAATTACTTTACCGGGCACGCCAGGAAACTCCAGCCCACACGCCGCCAGCCAGGTCACTTTGGATTTTTCACCGCCCGCCTTCAAGTCCTCCACCACGGACTTGATGGTCATGTCTTTCCGCACTGCATCCAAATCCGCGCTGCTTGGGATGTTGTAGCTCGCCGGACGGTCAACCGAGCTGCTTGCCAATTGCAGCAGTTCCGCCAGTTCCGCGTCGGTCAAGTTTTCGCAGGCGGCCTGCTGGTAGTTTACGATCAACTTTCGCAGATAGTCCTTCACCTTAGTGGATTGCGCTTGCGTTGCCCCCTTCGCCGAAACGGCGCGCGCAATCGACCAGAATGCATCCATGTGCTGTGGCGGCGTCAACGCTTCATATGCCAGCCCTAGCCGGTAACTCGTAACTCCGTCGTCTGGATTTAGCACCAGCATGGCCTTATAGAAGGGTATTGCCCCTGCGTAGTCCTTAACGGCCGCCGAAGCTTGTGCGGCAGTCCCGTTGAAATAAATCTGAATCTGCTTCTTCTGCGTAGCAAAGGCGTCGTCTGTCATGCTGTCGGGTTTCTTGACCGCATCCAACGCCTTTAATCCGGCGACGGCTGAATCTCTTGCCGCTTTCGCGGTTGCAGGGTCCGCCTGTTGAGCCGGGGTCAGTGCGTTATACGCAAAGCAGTGCG
This sequence comes from Candidatus Acidiferrum sp., assembly GCA_035258025.1. GTDB lineage: Bacteria > Acidobacteriota > Terriglobia > Acidiferrales > UBA7541 > Acidiferrum. Next base: position 1,990 of record DATEWL010000657.1, read on the forward strand.
CGTACAGCGCTTGATATTGTCCGCCCGGGTCAATCTTTTCTCCCAGCCCGATAACTTTGTCCGCGTATTCGATCACCTTCTGATAATTCTTTAGCTGCCCATAAGCCTGGACGTAGAGCGGATAAACGTAGATCAGCAATGCGGAATTAGGATATTTCGAAACGAAATCATCGAGGCACTTCAGCTGCGTGGCTGGAACTTTCTCACTCGCACAAGCCTGGTACGAATTGTACTCCGGCATCGTATACGGCTGCTTCCCCGCCCCGGCGTCCTGTCCCCCCGCTGCCGCCTGGGCCTGCGCCACCGCACTCAGCCCGTTCCCTAGAATCAGACAAAGCGCCGCGACCATCGCGAGGCCTGCCACTTTGCGTGTTCCACTCATTCCCACTCTCCTCGCCCGAAGCTCAACTCTGGATTTTCGTTGCCGGTTTTTTTTTGCACTGCCTCTGCCAATAATTGCGTTTGTTCCGAAATGGCTCTTGTTCCAAAACTTGGGAATTATAGGAAAAGCCCCAGTCTATCCGCAAGCTGTCATCTCAGGAAAATTCAAACAGCCTGTGGAAGCACCCGATTAGCCTGGACGCTTTTCTCCGTCTTCCCAATACACCTTCGAGGATCCCAAGCCCTGCGGGAACTGCTCAGACTCCTGGATGGTAAGATGAGTTTCGCACAAAAAAGGTGGCAAGCGAGAGGAAGAATTCAAATGGCTCAAAAAGTATCTATAGATTCATCGCCCCGCCAAACCGCCCTACTGCTCGGAGCCGTCGCCCTCGTCACCGGTGGCAATCGCGGCATCGGCCGCGCCATCGCGCTACGTCTTGCCCAACTCGGGGCTGCCGTCGCCATCTGCGGCCGCAACGCGCAGGCACTTGCCGCCACCGAGGCTGAGCTCAAGCAATCAGGTTTGCTAGTCCATTCGCAGATCGCTGACGTCTCGCGATCCGCCGATGTAGCCGCCCTCGTGGACAGAACTCAGGCCGCCCTCGGCCCCATCTCCA
>DATEWL010000658.1:0-3091 GCA_035258025.1 Candidatus Acidiferrum sp.
ATTTGCGCCAACGCCGAGGGCGAGAGTGAGCACGACGATGACTGTGATGCCCAGGTTCTTGCGCAGCATGCGTGCGGCGAAGCGGAGATCCTGGAGGAATGTTTCGAGCATCGGCAACCCCCTTCGTTCTCGACACGCTTCTTTAGTTTGCTCGATGCCGCCGAGCCTGATCAGTGCCTGGCGGCGCGCCTCTTCTGCGCTCATGCCAGCGCGCAGATTGTCTTCGATGTGCAACTGGAGATGGCTCTCCATTTCGGCGGCGAGTTCGCGGTCGCGACTTTCTTCGCGGAAGATGCCAGCGATGCGGAAGAACCATGCGCGAATGCGTCTCAAGATTGAGCCTTTCGATCCAGATTGGGTCGATCAAAGTAGGGCCGATCTAGGTTACATCGAACTAATTGCCAAACTTGAGAGATCTGTCTCATTTCATCCAATCATTCATGGCGCAACGCGACGATTGGATCGACGGAAGCGGCGCGCCGTGCAGGGATGAGGGTGGCGACGAGCGCGACCAGTGTCACTCCCAATAGTGCGGCGAGATAGGAGATCGAATCTCCTGGCATGACGCCGAAGAGCATCGAGCGCATGAGTTGCGCGCCAGCGATGGCCAGCGGGACGCCGACGGCGACACCAGCGACGCTGATTAGCAAACTTTCGCGCAAAACCATCCAGAGGACCTGCAAACGCTGCGCCCCCAGAGCCATGCGCACGCCAATTTCGGAAGTGCGGCGGCTGACCCGATATGCGAGCGTGCCGTAGAGGCCCGTGGCGACGAGAAACGCCGCGATCAAACCGAAGAACATCGCAAGCCGCGCGAAAAGACGCGCCTGCCAGAAGCTCTCATCGAATTGCGCGCGCTGCGTCATAGGCTTTTGCAAGGGAAGGTTTGGATCCATGTCGCGGAGGACGGCGCGGATGCTGGGTATAAGCGCCTCGGGATTTCCCGCGGTGCGCAGCTCGACATGCATATCGGAGACTGATCCGCGCTGGCTGAAAGGAAAGTAAACCATCGGCCTCGGCTTTTCGGCGACGGTTGTATATTTGCTGTCCGCGGCTACACCGACGATCGTAAACTGACTTTCAGGTTTGGTACCGCCCACCAAATGGCCCAGAACTGCGCCGTTCGGAAAAAACCGCCTGACAAACGTTTGATTGACGACGGCAACCTTGGGCGCCTGGCGCGTGTCAGCATCCGCAATATCGCGGCCTTGGAGGATAGGAACTCCCAGAGTGTGTAGATAGTCAGACCCGACGTCATTTGCGCGCATTCCTATCTCTTCAAAACTCCCTCTCGGTGTCACGCCATCGATCGCAAAGATTCCGTTGTTGCTCCAGCCGGAGCCGAGACGGTTGGCCATTACTGTCGCGGATTCTACTCCGGGCACAACCCGCAGGCGTTCGAGGAGTCTTTGATAGAAATGCGTTTTGTCGTCGTCGGAGTGTGCCGAAAGCGGGCTGGTGCCGAAAACCAGCAGTCCATCGGTACGCAGGCCGAGCGGCAAGATCTCGTAATTGCGAAGCGAACGAACGAGTAAGCCCGCGCCGACCAGCAGAATGACGCAGAGAGTCATTTGCGAAGCAACAACCAATTTACCTGTCCAGGAGGTTTTCTTATTGCGCTGCGCCGCCGCGTTCGAGTTCTTAAGACCCGGCCCATCGGAGACATTAAGGGCGGTCCTGAGCGGGGCGAGACCGAATACCACGGCACACGCCAACGAAATCGCCAGCGTAAAAACCAAAACGCGTGAATCCAGCGTGAAGGGAACTTCCAAACTCGACCACGCGGCAAGAGCGCTGCTGGCGGCGGTCGCAAAAATCCAGCCTAGCGCCGCGCCAACCGCCACCAGCAACAGGCTTTCTGCCAGCAACTGCCGCAACAGGCGGCCTGGGCCCGCTCCAAGTGCCAGCCGCAAGGAAAACTCTCGTTGGCGAGCGGAATTCCGCGCGACGAGAAGCATGGCGACATTGGCACAGGCAATGACCAAAACCAATCCCACCATGGTCATCAGAATTTCGATGGGCTGAGCGTAATCGTCACGGATACCTTGAATACCCTCCGTGGGAGCAAGGGCCAAAGTGGGTTTCGGCGTCTTTGGATCGACTGTGCCAAGGCCGATCAACGCAGAGCTTTGAAAAGCAGGATCGAGCATCGCGATCGCTTGCGGCGATGTAACGTGAGGCTGTAGCCTGCCAATCAGCCGGATACACCACCATTTGGGCGAACCGTAGAGCGTGCTGTCTTCTGATGGCGGTTCACCCCACGCATTCAATTCAGGCCGATTCTGCAATGGGATCCACAGATCCGTGGAAAGGCCGGGCTCGACGCCATAGAAGCCTTGTCCGCTCACCCCGACGATTGTGAACGGCACTCCTTTCACGTAAATCGTTTGGCCGATGGCGGAGGGGCTGCGCCCGAAGCGGACAGTCCAATAAGAATAGCTGAGCACGGCGACTGGGGCGTGCGCAGTCTCATCCTCAAGCGTGAAGCCACGACCACGCACAAAGGAGGCGCCGAGGCCCGAGAAAAAATTGCCGCTTACTTCGTCCGCTTCTGCTTCTTCAGGGTCCTGTCCGATGCGGACCGCCGTTTTGCCGATCGCCAGCGGGATGTAAGCCATCAAATCGGAAAAGGCAGCGTGATCCGTGCGCAGTTGCTCGAAGACCGGTTCCGAAAATGAGGTGCTATCATCGCCCGTGTTCATTGCACCGTCAGGCTTGCCATTCGGAAGCACTAAGTACACCAATTGTTCAGGACGGGGCAGCGGAAGGCTGCGAAGAAGGACGCTGTTCATCACGCTGAAGACGGCGGTGTTGCCACCGATGCCGAGGGCCAGCGTTAAGGCCGCGACAAGAGTGAACCCGGGATTCTTCTGAAGCAAACGGAGGGCGTAGCGGCAGTCCTGAAATGTCGTTTCCAGGAGAGGGAGACCGCGACGCGCGCGGTAGGTTTCTTTGGTTTGTTCGATGCCGCCAAGTTTCATGATGGCTTCCCGGCGGGCTTCGGCTGGCGACATGCCTAGGCGCAGATTGTCTACCATGTGAAGTTGGAGATGGCTTTCCATTTCGTCAGCAAGTTCGCGCTCGCGGGGTT
>DATEWL010000659.1:0-4477 GCA_035258025.1 Candidatus Acidiferrum sp.
GTTTGGGACGCCGGGCTGCGTCGTGAAGTCGTCCATCTCGTCATTCAGCAGAAAACCGGCGGTGGAGGTTACAGCCGAGCCGTAGCTGTTGTTGAGCGTGTAGGTGCTAGCTACGGCATTGCCGGCTGCATCGACGACGGAGAAGTGCGTGGTGTGTGGGCCATCGTTGAGGCTAATTGTTCTTGGAGCAGAATCATTGTCGGCGGAAACTCCACACACGTGGGGCGTGCCCGCCTTTACCTCTTTACTGGAAGAAGCGTGTTGCGGGTCGATGGTCGCAGCGAGTTCTTTGGCGTAGCAATCGCTGGTAAGGCCTTCGACGGGCACTTTGGCAAAATCGGGATCGGCGAGGTAGGCGGCACGGTCGGCAAAAACGCGCCGCATCGTTTCCACTAACATGTGCACGCTCTGCACGTCATCCCAGCCCTTAAGCGGGACTCCTTGCAACATATTCATCGCTTCTATAATGGCCACGCCGCCTGAGCTTGGGGGAGGCGAGGTGATGACATCCCATTTGTGGCCGTCGAGTTCGTAATTAGCGTGCAGCGCCTGGCGAACTCTCGGCTGATATTGCGCCAGATCTTCGAGAGTGATTAGGCCACCCATCCGCTTCATGTCATCGACGATCATCCGCGCGGTTTCGCCGCGGTAAAACTCAGCCGCCCCATTTTTTGCGATGCGCTTCAGAGTGGCCGCCAGCTCTGGCTGCCTGAACGTGTCGCCAGCATGAAACATTTTTCCGTCGTTCAAAAAGATGCGCCGGCTCACGGTGAACTGCTGCAACTCGGGGCGTTCTCCATCCAATTGCCGCGCAAGTTTTTCACTTACGGGGAAACCGTCTTCCGCAAGATGAATCGCGGGCGCGAGAACGTCGGCGAGCTTCAACTTACCGTATGTCTTTAGCGCCAACTCCAAACCGGCGACGGTTCCAGGAACCGCGACGGATTTGTAACCAATGACGGAAAGTTCTTTGTCGAGCGTGCCGTCGGGCTTGATGTACATATCGCGGGTGGCTTTGCCCGGGGCGACTTCGCGGTAGTCAAAAAAGGTAGCGCGTCCATCGGCAAGACGAACAAGCATGAATCCGCCGCCGCCGATGTTTCCAGCAGCTGGCTCGACGACGGCCAGAGCAAAGGCTACCGCCACAGCGCCATCTACCGCGTTCCCGCCGCGTTTCAGAATTTCGACGCCAGCCTGAGAGCCCAGCTCTTCGTCGGATGCGACCATGCCGTGCGCCGCGCGGACAGCCTGCTGGGGCCAAGACCCCGCCGCCTGTGTGTGGTCGCGATACTCCGCGGCAGCTTGTCCATGCGACAAGGGAGCCAGAAGCATCAGCGCTCCTGCCGCGAGGCTAAAGGCACGGACAGATGGTTTCATCGGAGACTCCATCGCAAGCAAAAGACACTAAGTGATTCGAGGACTAGCGTCAAGACGATCGGAAATTCCTTCGCGCAGTGCTTTCGGCGGTAACTGTGGTTTAATCCTTCCGCAACCGAGAGAAGGACACAGACAACCATGAAAAAATCGAAAAGATCACACTGTATTGCCCTGGCGTTAGGGTTGCTCTGGGCTGCGGCTGTATCCGCGCAGATTGGGCCGCCGGCGGACCTGGACGCCTATATTGCGCGGGACATGAAGACGTTCGATGTGCCTGGGATTGCGATAGCCATCGTGAAGGATGGCAAAGTCGTGTTCGCGAAAGGATATGGCGTGCGGAAGCTGGGAGACGCCACGCCGGTCGACGAGAACACTCTGTTTGGGATCGGATCGAACACGAAGGCATTTACTTCCGCGGCGCTGGCATCGCTCGTGGACGAAGGGAAAATTTCGTGGGACGACAAGGTGCACGAGCGTCTGAAGGGCTTCCAGATGTACGACCCGTACGTTTCGCACGAAATGACCATTCGCGATCTGCTGACACATCGCAGTGGAATGGGTCTTGGCGAAGGCGACCTGCTTTTCTGGCCCCACACGACGTTTACGCGCGAGGACATCATTTATCGATTGCGATTTATGAAGCCGGCCTCGAGCTTCCGCAGCCACTATGCTTACGACAATCTGATGTACATCGCCGCAGGACAAATTATCCCTGCCGTCACGGGAAAATCCTGGGAAGACTACATTCGCGAGAAGATTCTTCAGCCGCTGGGGATGAAAACTACGAATTTGAGCATAGCGACTTTCAAGTCTGGGGATAACTATGCGTCGCCGCACTCGAAGGTCGATGGAAAGCTGCAAACTATTCCGTTTCAGGACTTGGATAATGCCGGACCGGCGGGAGCGATCAACTCTTCCGTGGCGGAAATGTCCAAGTGGATCACGCTGCAGCTCAATCACGGAAAATTTCCGGGGCGCGAAGAGCGGCTCTTCAGCGAGGCACAATCCCGCGAGATGTGGACGGCCCAGACTCTCACACCAATCAGCGCTGAACCTTCGCCGATAGGCGTTTTGCGGCCACAATTTGCGGCCTACGCGCTCGGCTGGGGGATACGTGATTATCATGGGCGAAAGTTGGTTGGACACACTGGCGGTGTCTCTGGATTCGTTTCGCGCGTGATACTCGTTCCGGAGGAGAGCCTGGGAATGGTGATTCTGACCAATGCAGAGCAAGGCGGCGCGTTCGACTCGATTATGTACCACGTGCTCGACTCTTATTTTGGGTTGCCGTCAACGGACTGGATCCCGAACTTCAAGGACGCTGGCGACCAGTACGAGAAAGCGGCCAAGCAGGCCATGGCGGAGAGCGACAAGGGCCGAGCAGTGAATTCCAAACCGTCGCTGCCACTCGAAAAGTACGCGGGAATCTACAACGATGCATGGTACGGGCCGATTACGATTAAGCAGGAAAGCTCAGGGCTCGTCTTCAGCATGGATCACACACCGAAAGCCATAGCCGATTTGCAGCACTGGCAGTACGACACGTTCAAGGCGCATTGGCGCGACCGAACCATCGAAGATGCGTTTGTGACGTTCACGCTGAATCCCGATGGAAGCATTGACCACTTCACAATGGCTGCGGTTTCGCCGCTCGCCGATTTCAGCTTCGACTATCAGGACCTCTGGTTCACGCCGGAGCGGCAACATGCACACTGACACCGTATTCAACCGATTGGTTGAATGCGGTGATTTCTTTGATCATTTTCCCAGACGAAGGGTTTGCGGAAGGCCAGGGATATCGAAACGCTTCGGAGAGGATCGCGAAAGCGGTTAAGTCTTTTGTTTTTCTACTGTTCGCTGAGGAATTCGACGTCCGGCGGGCCGGGGAGCAGACCCGCCGCAGTGCCCCGTTCGATGAGGGTCTTGACGGCTTGCTTGCCGCGTTCGCCATATCCGAGCGTCCAGCGGTTCACGTACATGCCGACGAACTTGTCGGCAACTTCGGTTTCCATGTCGCGGGCAAACTGCATGGCGTAGTTCAGAGCTTCCTCGCGGTGTTCGAGGCCGTATTCGACGCTATCTTTAATGGTTTTAGCAATTTGCAAGCCCAAGGCGGGGCCTAAGGCCCGGCGTACAGCGTTTCCGCCGAGCGGTAGCGGAAGACCGGTCTGTTCGTGCCACCAGCCGCCCAGGTCGATAACGCGATGCATGCCGAACTGGGGGAAGAGAAGCTGCCCCTCGTGAATAAGTAGCCCCGCTTCGATAACTTCGTTCTTGACGGCGTCCAGGATTTTGTCGAACGCCAGGACAACCGGTTCAAAGTTTGGTTCAAAGAGCTTCAAGGTGAGATAGGCAGTCGTCTTGAGGCCCGGGACGCCGATGCGCTTTCCGACTAAATCCTCTTTTTTCAAGGATTTAGAAGAAACGACGATAGGTCCGTAATTTTCTCCGAAGCTGGCGCCGCAGTCTAGCAGGACGTACTTATCGCGCAAGCTGGGGTAGGCCGCAAAGCTCACAGCGGTAACATCGTAGGTTTCCGTAAGGGCTGCTTCGTTAAGAGTTTGAATGTCAGAAAGGACGTGTGTGTACTTGTAACCGGGCGTCAGAAGCTTGTGGGTTGCCAGCGCATAAAACATGAAGGCATCGTCAGAATCAGGGGAATGCGCGAGTTTGATCTCGACGGTCTCTTTTTCGGTCTTCGAGGCTGTTTGTGTACCGGACATGGGCTTATCCAGTTCCTTTTGACGTCCAAGCTCCGAGGGAGCCGGTTATCGAATAGCCCGAGCCGTTCGTTCGGTTTCTCCGAAGAGACTCTTCCCCCTCGGGAAAGCTCTGTTGAGGAACGGTAAGGAGAGAACGTTTGCGACGCTGGGGCTTGCGTAGCGCGGTGGCCAAGCTTATTTCCGCACCGCAAAGACTAGCATAACCGTGGTTCAGCCACAATCGTTACCGCCGAAGGAAGGCGCGTAGCAGCGGGCACGAATGCGACCAGTCGAAGTTGCAGATCACAAGCCGGTCAGCGCTGCTTCTTGCCTTGATCCAGTGCGACTCGGGCCTTTACCAGTCTTTTTATCAGCGCAGTCGGGAGTGGCTTGTCCGT
>DATEWL010000660.1:0-3524 GCA_035258025.1 Candidatus Acidiferrum sp.
AATTATTGTTAACTAGAAATGCGCGAGCCCGTCAAGATCGCCAGTGCAAGGTTACCGGACCTGACATGGGATGCACCATGGCCGCACCTGTCCGGCGCGATTCCAACAGGTTCGCCTTCAACCCGAAATACCACTTCGCGGGCCGGTCCGCGTCATCAATCAGCATCAACCGCGGATTGTGCTTCAATCCCTCAGCTTGCAGAATCATCGTCTCCTGGTCCTGCCGCAAAAATTTCTTCGCGAAGACCCGGAAAATCGTTACGGGCAGCAGCAGATTCCAAGCCGCCACAAAATCAATCCGGCAAAGATCGCGCCGCACAGGCGTTACGGTCGCACGGCTGGAAAACCACAGCTTCCCGCTCCGAATCTCTTCCGTCCGGATATTCGGCAAAACAAAGTCGATGGTCGTCGTAACCGGCTCGCCCGTATATTTCTGCAACATCCGGTACGGCGCGCTATTCGAGCTCGGCGTATGTGGGCTCATCCGGAATCCATTCGGAATCGGCTCAAACTTTTTTTCCTTCTCGTGAATGCTATGCCTGTTGCGCCAGTACCACGATTGATGCACAAACGGCCCATGCGCCGGATCCATCAAACCAATAATCCCCTGGTCCACATGCGAAGGCAGCTCGCAAGCCAGGTGCGTGACCCGGTATTTCTCGCTAAACGTAACCAACTTCGGGGCCGCAGATATCGTCTCCGGCAAGCGCGATCCCTGGGGATTGTCGGCCACTACGCGGCCGCGAGAATTCATGTACACCCAAAAATATCCGTCGCGCTCTTCGCAAGGGTAATGCCCTGCAAAAATGCGCTCCACTTTCAATTTGTCCTGGCTCGTCAGCGATGGAATCTCGACGCACTGTCCCGAGCAAGCTTCAAATTTCCACCCGTGATAACTGCACTCCACCGTCTTCCCGTCAAAGCGCCCGTAAGAAAGCGGAATCCCCCGGTGAGGACAAGAATCCCGCATCGCAAATGCTTTGCCCTCGGCCGTCCGCCCCAACACCAGCGGCACTTCCAGCAGCATCGCCGTCACCAGCCGGTTGCCAGTAACCTCCGTGCTTCGCAGCGCTGGATACCAGAAATCCCAAAGAAAGCCTGCGTCCTGGTCCGGAGCAGTTTCCCGCTCCTGAAGTGTGGTTTGCAAAATCGGTCGAACCGCTTCGCTCACTGCTGCTTCCGTCCTGGCATTTTCGTGGCCTATCTCCTCTGGAGGACTGCTCTGTGCCGCATCGTAGTATATCTCCCAAATACGCGGCAATCGCGAGGTGTCACCCGGGTAAAGATCAGCTACAAACCTTCAAAGCTAGGTCAAGGCGCGCTTTTCAATGCTCGTGAACGCCGCAGGAAGCAAACCCGATCGCTCCAGTCCGACCTGGCAGTGGTTCTCGCGAGTTCGCTTAAGGCTCGCACAAGTCCGCCCGCATCCGCCGGCGAAATCGTTCTTTCATCCACAAAAATCACGCCTCCGTGCTTTCGCTCCTCTTCTGCCCAAACCTTGAGCAGTGGGGGAATCGTTCTTCGATCATACGTGACTAACGTCAGCCCTTGCGCGGTAGCATGTTTTAAGCAGACAAAGTCCTGCTGCCCCAGGAATGCGCCCCGTTCCCAGGCCGCCAAACAAACAACCGTAAGCGACCGGTTACGGCGTCGGAGGCCATCAGCGACGGCCGGCGAAATATGCTCGTCCAGGAGAAGCTTGAACATCTCAGCTCTTGGTTCTTCTGTGCGAGACGAATTCCGTGGCCTGAGGCAACATGCGCTTCAATGCTTCAAACCCAATGGCATCGTTTTCGGCAAGTGCCCCGTCGATCTCTTCAGGAAAAGCCTTTGCGTAATTCACGGCCGCTTGGACTTTTGCCTCCGGCCATTTGAGATGTGCTGCGACGGCGGCAACATCGGCTTTGTAGCTCTGAACCAGCAGAAGGACCTCCCAAATCGCGAGCGAACTGCTTTGGATATACGCTTGCCGCCCCGCTGCCGAATCGCGGAAATCCAGAAACGCAAATTCCGAGCGCCTCAGCCCCTCTTCCACAAGTCGCGCGCTGGCGTCGCTGGCGGTCCAGCCATGCCGGTTCGCCATTCGCTTGAGTCGGTTTCCGCTCTCTGTCGGCAGCCTCATGCTGATCACTGTGGACCGAGTAGATTTCATGGCATTCTCCCTGACAATGTCACTGTTGTAAGTATTATAGCATTCCCTCCCCCCAACTGCCCCACAACTTGCGCCCCGGGCAATTCGGAGTTATTCTTCTCTTGTGTTCGCCGTCTTCTATTAGCTAATCCAGCCTCGCTCGCCTTTGTCGCGAGCTCGCTTTTCCGTCGCTACTCACTACTCACCATTCACGACTCACTTCTCAAAAGGATTTGCCATGGCCGTAATGACATTGTCAGACAAGTTGGATCAGCTGGGCACTCGTTACGATGAGCTGACGCAGCAGCTTTCGACAGCGGAAGTCGCGTCGGACTCCGCGCGCTTCCAGAAAATAGCCAAGCAGCACGCCGAGCTAGAAGAAATCGTCGCGAAGCACCGCGAGTTCAAGCAACTTGAAAAAGACCTCGCCGGGGCGCACCAGATGGTCGTCGAAAACGAAGACGCCGAGATGAAGCAGATGGCAATCGACGAAGAAAAACAGCTCATCGCACGGAAAGAAATTGTCGAGCGCGAATTGAAGCTGCTCCTACTGCCCAAAGATCCGAACGACGAGAAAAGCGTCATCGTGGAAATCCGCGCCGGAACAGGCGGAGACGAAGCTGCTCTCTTCGCAGGCGAACTCTTTCGCATGTACTCGCGTTACGCGGAAACGCTCGGATGGAAAGTGGAAGTTCTCGAAAGCTCACCTTCCAACCTCGGCGGCGTTAAAGAAATCGTCGCGGCAATTCAAGGCCACAAAGTCTATTCCAAACTGAAATACGAAAGCGGCGTCCATCGCGTCCAGCGCGTGCCTGCGACGGAAACGCAAGGGCGCATTCACACTTCTGCCGCGACGGTAGCGGTCCTCCCTGAAGCCGACGAAATCGACATCAAAATCGAAGCAAAGGATTTGCGCATCGATACTTTCTGCTCTTCGGGCCCCGGCGGACAATCCGTGAACACCACGTACTCTGCGGTGCGCATCACCCACATCCCCAGCGGGCTGGTCGTTTCGCAGCAAGACGAAAAATCGCAAATCAAAAACCGCGCCAAAGCTATGCGCGTGCTGCGCGCTCGCCTCTACGAAATGGAATTAGAAAAACAACAAGCTGCCATTGGTGCAGAGCGCCGCGGACAAATCAAAACCGGCGACCGCTCCGAAAAAATCCGCACCTACAATTTTCCGCAAAATCGCGTAACGGATCACCGCATCGGCCTGACGCTCCACCAATTGACCGAGGTAATGGAAGGAAAGCTCGGCGCGCTAGTCGATGGATTGGTCAGCCACTATGAAGCCGAGCGCTTGGAGCAAGAGCTAGGCGCCGCGTAAGATCGCATTGCATGTCGGATTCTTAAGCAATGCACATCTCTTTCCTATTCCAGCAGTTTTTTC
>DATEWL010000661.1:0-3700 GCA_035258025.1 Candidatus Acidiferrum sp.
GAGGTCCGCATGGCAGCATTCTTGGATTCTTGAATTCTTGAGTACTTGAGTTCATCAACTTTAATCCAGGCTAGGCGGTTCCATCATTCGCCGTTTTCTCAGATTGCAAACCGCGTTTTCGCTGCAACGTTCAAAGATCGAAGCCATCATCGGCGACTCGGCTGGGCTGGGTAGTGTATCGGCCTACCGATAAATCCTGTCCACAGCCGGACGCTCGGGATGGCTCACAAACGAGATCAGAACATGAAGCGAGAACCCCGCATCACACTGCCGATCAAGAAACCGGCCAAGGTCGACAAACTTGAGCCGCAGTGGCGTTTTTGGATCTGGTATTTTTTGCTGACCTTGCTGGTCCTCTGGGGTTGGCAAGAGCTCGCCAACCAAGTGCAGTTTCGCACAATTCCTTACAGCCAGTTTAAGACCTATCTGGCTCAGCACGAGATTACGGAAGCGGTGGTCAAGCAGGACGAAATCGATGGACGCATCGTTCCTCGGGCGGAGCACGAAACGAAAAATACGCCAGCCGAGCATGGTTCCCCGACGGCCTCACCCGAGGCCACGCAGCAGCCGCCTGCCGAAGCCAAGCCCTTTTTCTTCCGGACCGAGCGTGTCGAGGACCCGGGGCTCGTGAATGAACTCCAGGCGGCCGGCGTTCAATACGGAGCGGCACGCCCCGGGTTCATTTCGCAGTTCTTGCTGTCTTGGGTCTTGCCGATCGCACTGATGGTCCTCCTTTGGAACCTGCTCGCCCGCCGGATCGGCGGCGCGGGTCAATCGCTTCTCGCCATCGGGAAAAGCCGAGCCCGCCTCGTGGCGGATCGCGACACGGGCGTGACTTTCGATGACGTGGCCGGTTGCGACGAAGCCAAATTTGAGCTGCAGGAAGTGGTGCATTTCCTCAAAAACCCAAAAGAGTATGAAGAGGTTGGCGCCCGCATACCTAAGGGGGTACTGCTTGTTGGACCGCCAGGCACGGGCAAAACGCTGCTTGCGCGCGCTGTGGCTGGTCAGGCTCAAGTGCCTTTCTTCTCAATTAGCGGCAGCGATTTTGTTGAGATGTTTGTGGGCGTGGGCGCCGCGCGTGTGCGCGATCTATTCCAACAGGCCAAAGAGCATGCACCTTGCATCATTTTCATTGACGAACTTGACGCCATTGGCCGGCAGCGCGGTGTACATGTCGGCGCTGTCAACGATGAGCGCGAACAGACGCTAAACGCGCTGCTCGTGGAAATGGACGGCTTCGAGCCGAACACTGGTGTGATCCTCCTTGCGGCTACCAATCGACCCGAAGTTCTCGACCGCGCTCTGCTTCGTCCGGGGCGATTTGACCGCCAGGTTATCGTCGACGCGCCCGATCTCGAAGGCCGCGAGGCGATTCTCAAAGTGCATTCAAAAAACAAACATCTCGCTTCGGATATTAACCTGCGGCGCATAGCCGCAGCTACTGCCGGCTTTTCCGGCGCCGATCTCGCCAACGTTCTCAATGAAGCGGCCCTGCTGACTGCGCGTCGGCACGCTTCACAGATCGGCCAATATGATTTGGAAGAAGCAATCGAGAAAGTCATCGCCGGTCCCGAACGGAAAAGCCGCCGCCTGAGTGAGGTGGAAAAGCGCCGCGTCGCTTATCATGAAGTCGGCCACGCGCTGATCGCCGCCTACAGCCCGCACGCCGATCCGGTCCACAAAATCAGCATTGTACCGCGCGGTCGAGCGGCCCTGGGCTATACCTTGCAGCTCCCGACTGAAGACCAGTTTCTGCTCACTCGTACCGAATTGTTGGAACGCATCCGTGGATTGTTAGGCGGCCGTGCTGCTGAGGAGGTGGTGTTCTCCGAAGTCAGCACTGGCGCGCAAAACGATCTCGAGCGCGCCACTGCTCTAGCCCGCCAGATGGTGGCCATGTATGGAATGAGCGAGCGTCTTGGCCTGTCCAGTTGCGCGCAGCGTCAGCCGATGTTCCTTAATAGTTCCGAGTCACAGATTCAGCGGGACTGCAGCGAACAGACCGCTCGCGAAATAGATGAGGAAGTAAGAAAACTGCTCGCCCTAGCTTATGATCAGGCGAAGGAGATTTTGTCCACGCATCGCGACCAGCTCGAACGCGTAACTGCAAAATTGATTGAACATGAAGCCATGGATAGCGAAACATTTTACGGGCTTCTGGGCAGAGCGGAGCCGGCCATCGGCGTTGGCGACCGTGAAGTGCTCGCTGGCAATTTAAAGGAAGTGAATCAGCATGCCGGTTGAGTTCAAAGACTATTACAAAAGCCTGGGTGTGACGCGGGATGCTAGCGCCGAGGATATTAAGAAGGCTTTTCGAAAGCTGGCGCGGCAGTACCATCCTGACGTTGCCAAGGTCAAAAAGGGTGCAGAAGAAAAATTCAAGGAGATCAACGAAGCATACGAAGTCCTCGGCGATCCCGAGAACCGTCGTAAGTACGACGAGCTTGGGCCCAATTGGCGGGAGGAGGCGGAAATGCGGCGCTCACCAGGCTGGCAAGAGGGGGGTTCGCGCGGCGCTGGCGGCCAAGAAGATTTCCACTTCGATGGGACCGGTTTCAGTGATTTCTTTGAACAGTTCTTTGGTCGCGGCCGGCGGTTTGACGGTGTTAACCCTCCTATGCGCCCGCGAGCCGGGTCAGTCGAGGAAGCCGGCTTTTCTCATCGTGGCGCCGATCTCGAGAGTGACATTTTGGTCACGCTTGAAGAGGCGTTGGCCGGGTCGGTACGCACCCTTTCGTTGCAACGCACCAACCGACAAACCGGCGAAGCAAAAACGCAAACTCTGAAGGTTCGAATTCCGCCCGGGGTACATGAAGGTCAGGCTATCCGCGTTGCAGGCATGGGTGAGGACGGCATCGGCGGTGGCGCGCCCGGTGATTTGTATCTGCGCGTACGCTTTGCCGCGCACCCTGAGTTCAGCGTACGCGGCGCCGATCTGTATTACGGGCTCGACTTGGCGCCATGGGAAGCCGTGCTGGGTACAAGTGTGGTTGTGCCGACGCTCAAGGATCGAGTGTCAGTGCGCATCCCGGCTGGCACAAATCATGGCCGCCAGCTTCGCGTGCGCGGGCACGGCCTGCCTGCAGGCACCAACGGGCGGCAGGGCGACCTTTACGTAGTCGTCAACGTCGAGCTGCCGGAGCAGATTACAGAGGAAGAACGCAAACTTTGGGAACAACTCAGCAGCGTCTCGCATTTTAATCCGAGGAAAGCCTGATCAGGATAACAGATCGTTCGTGCGCAGAAAAAAATGACCGTGTTTGGCCGTGAAGATGAGAATTCTATGAACGCGCTGCAAGTCTTCGAGCCCGATGCCCGGACCGTTTACACCATCGAGATGGTGGCACAACTGGCCGAGGTCCCGCGGCGGCGGATAGTCCTTTATTATAAACTCGGATTGGTGTCGCCTGTCCGCGATCCCACGAGCAGTGGTTGGTGTTTTGACGATGAGACCATCCGCATCGTCCGCCGTATCGAATACCTCCGTTCCGCGTGCGGCGTGAATCTTACCGGCATCAAGCTGATCCTCGAGCTGATAGATGAAGTCGAGTGGTTGCGGGAAGAGCTCCGTTTTCAGCATCGGCGCTAGGATTTCGATCGAGTCCACTACGCGCTACCCTCGACCTTCGTTTCTGTGCTTCAATCTTTGTTAAAAACTTGGTGACCTTCGTGCCCTTTGTGTGAGTTCTTCCTAAGC
>DATEWL010000662.1:0-3288 GCA_035258025.1 Candidatus Acidiferrum sp.
AAGATGAAAGCTTTGTCTTGCGATACTCATCGTACGCCGCCAGAAACCTGTCCACATCCTTCCTTAACAAGTAGTACGGGGTCGACAGCCGGATTTTCGATGGCGCCCCGCCTCGAATCCGGATTTTCTTTTCCTTCCACATCCACGCCTCCAGCTCTCCAATCTGAATCGGTGGCACATTCACCGTCGCAATCGCGCACCGCAGCGCCGGGTCCGGTGAAGTCCAGGACTCCGCCCCGCGCTTCACCATCTCCTTCAAAATGTAATCCGCCGACTGACGGTGCCGCTTCTCAATCCGCTCCATCCCAATCGAATTCGCGAGTTGCACTGCCGCGCGCAAACCGTATAGCGTGGGCACGTTCGAACTCCCGATCTGCTGGAACCGCGCCGCCTTCAGCTTAGGATCGTCCCACCCTCCCGTCACAATCGTGTTCCACAACCGGTCTTGCACTTCCTCGCGCACGTACAAAAATCCGGTGCCTTTTGTCGCCTGCAACCACTTGTGCGGGCTCGACGAGTACATATCGCAACCCAATTCCTTCACATTCAGCTTCATCATCCCAATCACATGCGCGCCATCCACCGCGCTCAATATCCCTTTCGAACGCGCCAGCGCGCAAATCTCTTTCACCGGCAGCACCACGCCCGTCACTGTCGTGATGTGACTAAAGAAAATCAATTTCGTCCGCGGCGTAATCGCATCATTGAAAAGATTCAACACTGCCGCCGCGTTCGGCACCGGCTTGGGCAGCGTCACTTTTTTCACCACGATGCCGTGCCGCTTCGCACGCAGCAAAAATCCCTGCTCGCCGCCTGGATGCTCCTGATCCGTCATCAGCACTTCGTCGCCCGCTTTGAAATCCAGCCCATTGCAAATGAAACTGTTCGCTTCCGTCGAATTACGCACCAGCGAAAGTTCGTCGCGCGTGCATCCCACAAACTCCGCAAGCGGGTCGCGGAACTCGTTCCAAATGCCGTAACCCCAGATCGGATAATCTTCCGGATCGCTCTGGTCCATCTTCTCCGTGGTGTTGTAACCCTCGAAAATCGCTCGCAGCACCGGCGCTGGCGAAGAACCTACCGTCCCGTTGTTCAAGTACACCTCGTCCGCCGGAATCAGAAATTGTTTCCGTATCTCGGTCCAGTACGCTTCTTCGTTCGAATCAAACAACGCCTTATCGGGCAACTGCGCGGGAGCTTGCTCCAATAATTTCGGCCACGAAGGCGTCAGGCTGAACGCGCCTGCTATACCGACAGCTCCGCCAAGCGTCGAAAGAAATCCACGGCGATCCAGCATCATTGCCTCCAAGGTCAGTCTGCGCGGATTCTACTCGCGACTCCCCTGACCAACAACACCTCTTCTTGAAATCCTCCAATCAAAATCTTCGAACGAACGCTTGCGGCCCAGCGCCAAGCGCATTATGGTACTCGCACACATAAACCACAGTTCAGAAGAGGGCGTAACTATGATTCATCTTCGACCATGCCTTGCGATCGCCGCGTCTTCACTACTTATTCTCTGCGCTTCGCACAGCTCCATCGCGCAAGAAACTCCCCCGCAACAAACCAGCGGCACCAAACAATCCGCCGAAGCGCGCCTAAAGGCCGTCGCGAAGCCTAAAGCCTCCGGCCCTGCTCAAGACGTCATCAACACGCTCTCGACCACGCACCGCTTCGAACAAACCGCCATCTCCCCCGACGGCAAAAAGGTCGCCTGGGTCGAAGACATCATCACAAAACGAGGCGTCTCCACCGGTGACACAGTGATTTACGTCGCAGACATCGGCGGGAAAAACCCGCCCAAGCGCATCAGCGCGGCCGTCGCCGACGTCCTCCACGCCGAAGGCAGCGTCGCCTGGTCGCCCGATAGCAAAAAACTCGCATTCCTCTCCGACGCCGCAAAAGCTGGCCAGCTTCAACTCTATGTGATGGACGCCACCGGCCCATCCGGCTCCGCGCGAAAACTCACGCAAGTGAAAGGTTTCCTCTCCACTCCTGGCTGGTCGCCCAGCGGCAAAACCATCGCCGTCCTCTTCACCGAAAACGCCACACGCGCCGCAGGCCCGCTCGTCGCCGAAACTCCTGAGACCGGAGAAATCAAAGACTCTTTCTTTGAGCAGCGCCTCGCCCTCGTCGACGTCGCCACCGGCAAGATCGACCAAATCTCTCCCGCTGACACCTATATCTACGAATACGATTGGTCGCCCGACGGCCTCCGATTCGCCGTCACCGCCGCCCTCGGCAATGGCGACAACAACTGGTACATCGCCGAGCTTTTCACTCTCGACGCCGCCACCGGCCTCATGAAATCCATCTACAAACCGCCGCTGCAAATCGCCAACCCTGCCTGGTCCCCCGACGGCCAGCGCATCGCCTTCATCGGCGGCCTCATGAGCGACGAGCCCAGCGTCGGCGGCGACATCTTCACTATTGCCGCGACGGGCGGCGAAGCCACAAACCTCACTCCCGAAATGAAAGCCTCCGCAAGTTGGCTCGCTTGGACGCTTGACGCAAAGATTATTTTCGGCGAATATCTCGAAGGCGATTCCGGCCTCGCGACCATCAATCCCGCCGATGGCAGCAAGACCGAACTCTTCCGCGACGCAGGGCGAATCACCGCCGGCGCATGGGGCATCAATCTTTCTCTCTCTCTCGACGCAAAAATTTCCGCCGTAATTCGCAGCTCGTTCAGTGCCCCGCCGGAAGTCTGGGCCGGCCCCACAGCCAACTGGACGCAAATCACGCAACGCAACAAATCCATCAAGCCCCTCTGGGGCGAAGTCAAAAGCCTTCACTGGAAAAACGGCGGCTTCGAAGTCCAGGGCTGGCTCCTCTACCCGCGCGATTTCGATCCCAACAAAAAATATCCGCTGGTAGTCCGCGTTCACGGCGGTCCCGGCGCCGCCGTCCTCTCCGAATGGCCGAGCTCGTCCGATTACTATTCACCGCTAGCTGGCGCCGGCTATTTCGTCCTGCAACCAAACCCACGCGGCAGCTTCGGCCAAGGCGAAGCGTTCACCCGCGCCAACGTCAAAGATTTCGGCAATGGAGATTTCAAAGACATCATGGCTGGAGTCGACGAAGCTATCAAAGTCGCGCCTATCGACCCCAATCGCCTCGGCATCTGCGGCTGGAGCTACGGCGGCTACATGACCATGTGGGCCGTCACGCAAACCAACCGCTTCAAAGCCGCCATGGCCGGAGCGGGCCTTTCCAACTGGCAAAGCTACTACGGCGAAAATCTAATCGACCAGTGGATGATCCCGTTCTTCAGCAAATCCGTTTATG
>DATEWL010000663.1:0-3267 GCA_035258025.1 Candidatus Acidiferrum sp.
CGGACCCCGAAGGCTGCGCTGCGTGTAGCGCGCGGACCAATCCGCAGAATGCGTATCGCAACGGCGCGCAATACGTTTCCTACACAGCGGAAGTGTTGAATTCGATCTATGAAATGTCTCGGCGCGAACAGATTAACTTTGCCGGCGCGGTCACGTGGTCCTTTGAATTCGAAGGTCAGCCATATTTTGAAGGGTTTCGCGAACTGGCCGCCAACGGCCTGGACAAGCCGGTGTTAAATGCATTTCGAATGTTTGGGCTGCTCGGTACGGAACGCGTCAAGTCTTCGAGTTCCGCGGCGCTTCCCGCCGAGGAGGTGCTGCGCGCCGGAGTCCGAGGCCAGCCAGACATCAACGCCATCGCCACGCGCAAGGATCACGAAATCGAAGTTTTGATTTGGAATTACCACGACGCCGACTTGAGCGTTGACGCTGCGAAGATTGAACTGTCTGTCGAGGGTCTGCCGGGAAACCTCAGCCGAGCGCTACTGGAACACTTTCGGATCGATTCTGATCACAGCAATGCGTTCACGGCGTGGAAAGAAATGGGATCGACGCAAACACCTTCTGATCGTCAATACGAGCAACTTGAGAGTGCCGGGCAATTGCAGCTTCTGGAGTCGCCTTCGTTTCTAGCGATCGAGAGTGGCACGGCGCACTTGCTATTTACGTTGCCGCGCCAAGGTCTTTCGCTCATCCGCATCGGCTGGCAATAGCTCAGAGTCTTTTCCGCCCAGAGCGCGTTTATTTTTGAGTTCAGCGAGTTTTGGACTCACTCAGTGCGAGTACGGCGTAAGCCGTAGCCGCATCTTTCATGAAGCGCGCTGTGTCCGGACTGATGTGATGTTCTTCGTTGTTGTTTAGGGAGTAGGCTAGCCAGAAACCTTCCGTCCGGTTCTGGTTAGCCGTCAGCCACGCGAGCCCTTTTTGCAATTGCGCATTTTCGCGGGATATCCCCGCCTGTTGCAGCGCGAACGTAATCAGACCTGTTGCATACCCATCGCTCTGGGCTACCTGCGGAGTTCCATCATGTCGCTTCCAATCCCCGGACATCGATGTCAGGCTCCAACCTCCGTCCGGCTGCTGCTTGGCAAGCAACTCGCTAATGATTGCCTTCTGCCGTTCGGGCTCGAGCAGACCGGGCACTTTCGCCGAAGCCCATAACAGCACGGCACGATTGCTCAAAGTCTGCGCTGCGTTTTCGCGGTTCAAATATTCGCTGAGCATTTTTAAATTGTTTTGGATTTCCGGTTTCGCGCGGTAATTTTCTGGAGCCGTTCCCACCGCAATAGCCGCCAGCGCCGCTCCATAAAAATCCGAGTCGTCCGCTTCCCACGGTTCATTCTTGAACCTCAGCCAGAGCCAAGCTCCCTTTTGCCCGCCCGTGGTCTTTTGCTCGGCCCACATGTTTTCAAACGCCGCGCGCGTAACCTCGCTCAAATGCCCGCTCTGCACACCTGTGCTCGCGTCGTTGCTAGCAAGGATCAGCGCATTAAGAACCGATTCAGTGCCCCGAGATTCGACGCTCTTGTACACGCCGCGATCCGCATCCGTGTAAAACGGCGCCACTTCCTTCCAGAGCCGCACGCGCTTCGTCACATTGTCCAACAGTCGTCGTTCATTGGCGGAAGGCCCCTGCTCCGCAAGCGCGGTGCGAAGCGCCGGTCGCGACATGGCATAAGGCACCGCCGTATGACATGAGACGCAAAAAGTGTCGTGATCCCGCGCGGCCCGCTGCCATCCCATCCACCAACCAGCTCTTTCATCGAGGTAAGCCGCCGCAGCCTTCTGATCCCACGAGTTCGCCACGCGGGTTTCAGGTTGATCCAGGGAAACCGTTTTGGACCTTGAATAGCCGGAGTCAGCCGCCCCAGTTTCCATTTGCCAACTTGCCGCGAGGATTCCCCCTACCAGGCATGCCGCTAAGACAAATATTCGCCGCATGGCCGCCCCCTTTCTTCCATCAACAATTCGGCAAAACTCCGACGCGCTGAACGCCGTTCATTACTAGTGCGCAGACGACTATTCCTCACTTGCGTAGTGCATATACATCGACTGAATTCCAACACGGCCCGGACCCGTGAATCGGTTGACAATCAAATTGAATCCGCCGAATAAGCCGCTGGTCAGCCGGTCCACCACCGTCTCCATGCGCACTCTGGGATCTTTGTAGAGCCAGCCGCCGGGTTCGATGTCAATGATTTCGCCTGGTCCCAATACTTTTTCAAAGACGTTCCCATAGCCATGCAGCCACAGGATGCCGTCACCCGCGTGACTGTGGAACTTGTCAATGAAAAAACCGGTCCCACCGAAAAGCATGTTCGCGGCGCCCTTCACTCGTTCAAAGGTGTAGTCGATGCTGTCGGTAGCCGCCAGGAATTGGTGCTCGCGCACGTCCAGTTCCTGTCCCTGCGGCAGATGAATCGGAACAATGTGCCCGGCGCCGTCGCGGCTGAAGGCCATCATTCCTGCCCCGCGCGCTTCGGTGACAAACACCTGCATCCCCGCCATCATCCGCTTCAGCGCACCTTTCATAAGCTTCAAACTGATTTGCACGGTCGGGTGCTTCCACAGCAAAATGTGATGCTCGAAGTAGACGGACCTTGCTGAAACGTCGATCGTGAGCATGGGAACGAGCTCGCCGTCAATGTGATAAGTCGCGCCGCCAAACGTTTCGGATTCGGCGCTGGTTGGCAGGAGTTGCGGTAGTCCGCTCATCGGTGTAGGCCCCTCGTTTCTCGTAGTCTATCGCAATTTTGCTGTCGACCATTCAAGCTGGCGGTTGTCCACCCATCTGCATACATGGAATCCCAAGTCTCCTTGCAATCCAACACCTGCTTGTACAAAGTTCAGTCCTGAGAAAAATCCAACGCGGCGATCTTGTTGTCTTTAGTCATCTGAAGCGACAAGAAAAGCTCCATAGCTTCGTAGTTCCCGCGGTATTGATAGCTGCGCCGTTCTCCTTCCTCCCCTCGTTTGATCAGGTCCAATGATTTTAAAGGACCGAGCTCCTTCAAATAGTCACTTATTCCCTTAATCGCTTCAGGGAAGAGCTTCGCTCGCAGCTCGGGAGTAAATCGATCCTGATCAGCTTTTCCCGCAACAATCTCCTGCAGCAGATTTCGCACGAACATCGCTGTTTGCGGCTCTTTGTCCTCAATCGGCTTGATCTCTGTTGGCATAAGCGTCGGAACGTAAAGGCCCGCCACGGTGTGCGCGATTTTGCCCGGTTGCGCATGGCCTGCGTCGAGATTCGTCAGAACCACGACC
>DATEWL010000664.1:0-3318 GCA_035258025.1 Candidatus Acidiferrum sp.
TCGCTCCAGCGAGGATTCTGCCGTCATTTCGCGGAACAAGATAAATGTTCTCCGACCAAAGAACCCTCTCGATTTTCAAGTCGTCCGCGCGCAGGGAAATCATTTGGCCTTTCGCTGGCCGCACCGGAGCATACGTGGCGACTCCCTCAATGGCTGCGGAAAAGCATCCAGCCGCGATGACGGTCCACTGCGCCTCTATCTTTTCGTTTTTCAGATGCAGACCAAGGCATCGTGCACCTTCGCGCCAGATTGCTTCCGCGCCACGCCCGGGAAAAAACTGCACGCCGCTTCGCCCCGCGGCCTCCAGCACAGCTTGCGTCATAGCTCGATTTTCGACGGATGCTTCGTCTGGCCGCAGCACCGCAGCTTCGAGATCTTCACTGAGAGAAGGCTCAAGTTCGCGAGCGTCCTCCGCACGGAGCGGCTCCGCCTTCAGCCCCAGCCCGTGATGTAGCGCAATCACTGTGCTGAGCTCTTCCCGCGCGTCGCGCGAAAATAGAGCTTGCAAAGTCCCCTTGGGGCGGTAGCCTGCGCTTTGGCCGGAGATTTCCTCGACCATTCCCACGAATTCCGGATAGATCGCCATGCTCGCTTTGCCCAACGGCACGAGCAAAACCATGGCCGCACTCTCCGGCGCCGGCGAGAGAATCCCCGCGCCAGCCCACGATGCTTCCTGTCCAGGTTCCTGCCGGTCGAACAACCCAACGCGCAGACCGGCTCGCGCAAGCTCAAGTGCGATCGATCCACCGATTAATCCGCCGCCCGCAACGACGACATCAAACTTTGTCATGCGGCCATCTTAACGCAACTGTGTGCAGGGTTCATGTTGGGACAAGCGACGTATTTAGCTTCCACCACGGCTCGCTGATTTGACTTGGCACCTTCCGCATCGAGTCGCGCCCGTTCTGCAAGAAACGAAGTTACAAGTTTGATGAGAATTACAGCGACCCAACGAGCTCTTCTGACAAGACCTGCGCCTTTTTTGCCAAATCGCGAGCCCGTGTCCAATCGCCCGCCCGGCCCGATTCTCGCGCGTCAGAAATGAAGATGCGCACTTTCGAAGCAAGGTCGGATTGTGTGGCGTTCAAGGATTTTCCGGCTACGGCAGCAAGGTTGCGTTCGGCGGCGGCCAAACTCTGATTCGTCTCCCGTTGCAATGAGGCTGATTCTTTCGTCGATAGTTCGGGAACAATTTGAGGGGCTTCGGGCTTTCCTGACAGTGCAGCTGGATTCGCCGAGGGAGCAACCCCGCGTGGCCTTACGGGAGCGGGAGTTCGCGTGACCAGCGGCGTAGGAGGCTGCGGGATTTCGAGCCCAAGGTCCGGCACAGGAACTTCGTCAACTTCCGCTGGGGAAGGACGTTGAGGTGCGATTGGCCGTACAAGCACAGCCGTGTTCCAGGGAATGGTTGGATTTTTTCGCGCGGCGCACCCGCTTGCCAAGATCGCCGCGGAACCTAGCAGGCCAAATAAAATCCGAGCACGATCTCGCATCAGGGCAAGCTGGAGTTGGGCCGAGGTTTCCGTCATATGCAATGGGGACTGCAAAGCAACTCGCATCATGCCGCGAGCGGCAGTTCGATTCGAAACGTCGTTCCTTTGCCAACCTCAGTCGTAAAGTCTATCGAACCGTTGAGAAGCTGCACAATGCGAAAGGTGCTGGCCAGCCCGATGCCGCTTCCTCCTGGGCGTGTCGTAAAAAAAAGCTGAAAAATTTTCTGGCGGTGCTCGGGTGGGATTCCTTTCCCGGTGTCGCCCACGCTGATCTCCGCCATTTCGCCGCGGCGGCTCAGCACCAGCCTCAATTGTCCGCCGCTGGGCATTGATTCCCCGGCGTTCAGCACCAGATTGAGCACGGCCTGCTTCAATAAATCGCGATCGACATAAACTTCCGGTACGTCGATTGGCAAGAGCCGCGCAACTTGAATGTTGGCTTTTTGCATCTGCGGCTGGGCTATCTCGAGAACCTCTCCCAGCAATTGCGCAAGCTGGGTAGGTTCGAGCCGTACATCCATCGGCCGCGTGAAATCTAGGAACCGTTTCACGACGGCATCCAGCCGGTCGATCTCCTTATCGAGCACCTGCACGGCTTGCTTCGCGCCACTGTCGGAATCTTCCGGCAAGGACTCCTTCAAATTTTCGAGCCACAGTCGCATCGAGTTGAGAGGATTCTTGACTTCGTGCGCTACTCCCGCGGTGATGCGTCCTAGTGCGGCCAGGCGCTCGCTCACTTGCAGTTGCGTGTTGATGCTCTCGATGGAATCGAGATCGCGCAGCGTGAGCAGCGCACCCATCCGTTCGCCATCCTCTTGAATCCCTTGCACGGTCACGCTGACGCGCCTTTCTCCTTCTGTCGTTTTTAGCTCGATTTCTGCGGCGACCTCCCTCAATTCGTCGCCTTCGAGGTGCAGTGCATCCCGTAGTGGATGCCCGATCGGAAATATATCGGTCACACGCCTGCCGAGGAATTGGCCCGCGGGCGCGCCGAGAAATTTCTCCGCGGCCGGGCTGACCATGACGGCGCGCGCGTCCCGCGTAAACAGCAGTAAGCCATCTTCGAGACCAGCCATCACGGAGTTCATGTTTTCACGCATGGTGCTGAAGATTTCGTGCACTCCGCGCAGTTGCTGGCCAACCTGCGAAATCTTTCGGCTAACTTGACCGAGTTCGTCGCCGCTCCCCGCGAATCCCTTGACTTCGGGCATTGGCGCGTCGTACTGGCCGGCGGATATGCGGTCCAATTGTTCGGAGATGCGCGCCAAAGGGGCTAGCGCCGCTCGGCTGACCACCGCGGCGAGGACCGTCGAGATCAGCATCGCAAGCAGGACAATCGTGCCGAGTCTTCTCACAATCGGCAAAATTTCCTGATTGAGCAAAAGTCCGGAAGATACCGCAACGCGCACTTCGCCGAAAGGCTTGTCAGCATAGTTGAATGGAAATTGGTGCTCGTAAATACTCGGAGGGCCTGCCAAAAGCTTCACTTGATGCAAAATACCGCGCTGCGTGAGCTGCGAGAGAGGAGGACGTCGTAGCGCGAATTTGTTCACCAAGGATTTGTCGGGAGCGGCTGCCAGCACTCTCCCGTCGTGATCTATGATCGAGACCTCATAGACCCCAGGCAGGGCAGTCGCAGCCTGCAACTGCGCCTGCAATCCTTGGCTTGCGCTCAGTGCGTAGGCTACATAATCGCGAATGTCTTCGGGAGCGCTGGACTCGGGCCGCCATCCTTGCGCTTTCGCTTCCTGCAACGCCACATTTACCAGGGCAAAAGTGTTACTGGCGATTTCGGCTGCCCTCCGTTCGCTTTGATCCAAAACCT
>DATEWL010000665.1:0-5037 GCA_035258025.1 Candidatus Acidiferrum sp.
GGCGGTGATGAGTCCGCGAGGCAGAAACCAAATCATCAGTTCGCGCTCGTGAGACGTGAAGGCACGCCAAGCGAAGCGCCCGGTCTGTACAGAGAGCCAGCGCGCGATCAAGAGCGCTCCAAAACAACCGAGCGCCAAGAGAGCGTGCTTGCGTAAGCCATCGAATTCCACAAGCGCGCCGAGCAAGACAAAGAAAAATGTGCGAATCAAAAAAGCCAGCTCGCCGTGAAACGTGAGCATCTGCCCGTGATGCTGCGCATGCAAGCGGCCGTGCTCTTGCTTGACGGGCGTCTCGGAAAACCAGTCGCCACTCTCGGACGCATCGCCAAGCTGGAAACGCCTTTGCGCCGCCGGATAGTTGGAGAGCGTCAGTCCGAAGACCAGCACGGCGACGAGTTCGTTGCCATGCACGGCGTGAACGCCGGAATAGATCAGCAACACAACGCCAAACGTCAGCACATGCCAGAAGTGCTCCTCCGAAAGGAGCGGCAGAAGATAGGACCACAGAGCGCCGATAAGAACGCCCGAAGTCACAGCAAGGATGACGCTGGCAAAAAGACTCCAGGTGATGACTTTCGCAGAAGCGCTGCCACCGGCGGCGATATCGAGAAGAGTCGTGACCGCCAGGACGGCGAGGGCGTCGCCAAACGTGGCTTCGACCAGTAGAGTGACTTTGACTTCGCGCCGCAGATTCACTTGCTGCAGCACCGGAAGAATGATCGAGCTGCTGATGCAACCGAGCGCCGCTCCCACAAGGAGCGACGGAATCCATGCGAAATGAAGTGCGTGACGGCAGACGAGCGCGACTCCCACCGCGCTGAGTACGTAGCTGAATATGGCGAGAAACAAGCCGCCGCCGAAGTGGCTGACAATTTCGCGAAGCTTAAGCTCGAGGCCGCCTTCGAAAAGGATGAGAATCAGCGCGAGAGAGCCAAAGCCCTGCGTGGCGCCGCGAAAAATTTCGGGGTTGACCCAGTGGAGCACGGGGCCAATGAGCACGCCCGTGGCCATGAGGATGATGACGTCCGGCACGCCCGTGAAGCGCACCAAGCGGTTGGCAACAAAGGCGAGAACGAGCAAGCCGCCGAGCAACGCGAAAAATAGATTCAAGGCCATAGAGATATCCGGCATGCCCGGAGTGGAGAAATAGTCGCGAAAATGCGGAGTCGAAGCAAATGAAAAAATTGGACCGGAAGATGCGGCGACGCGACTAGACGTCGAAGATATTGCGAACAGCCTCAGAAATTCAAAGTTAGTACCTGGAAACGATAAAGAGCCCTGCGCCGATCGCGATCGCGTCTTCAAGGAGCGCGATGACGAAGTCGGGCACTTTGAGCGCTTTCACCAGGCCGGTGCGCCACTGATAGCCGGCGAAAGCTCCCGCGATGCCACCGGCAGCGCCGAGAATGGCGCCGTACGCGGGAGTCTGTCCAGCAGATACACCGACGCAAGCCCCGGAAAGAGCTCCGCAGATAAAGCGGGCGATCAGTCCCACGGGCGCGGTGCGGCTGGGCGTCGAGGGCAGCTTGTCTGTGATGAGCTCGACAATCGCGAGCACTGTGAAGATGGCGACGGCGGCTGTTGAGCCCATGAACGCAAGCCGGGTCCCGGCAAGGTTGAGCCAGCCGCGGTGCGCCGCCCACGCCGCGACCGCAGGCGCAGTCAAAGAACGCATCCCAGACACGATGCCGATAGCGAAGGAGAGAACGAAGACGAAAGTGGCACTCATGCAGAGAGATGTATCCCCGATGCCAGTAGGTGTCAAGAAGTAAGACACGAATGAAAAAGGCCGTCGAAACCGTTCGCTGGCGGAATTCGACCGTTCAACCTTTTGAATCGACCATTCATGTTTTTCTATTTTCAAGGCGGAAAATTTGTGGCATTCTGCGGGAAGTCCTAAGGAGGACTGCGTCCCATGCAGCGGTTGAACCATATAGGCCGTATTGCGGCGTTGCCAGCGGGCTTGGATCGCGGCAGCGAATGGACGTCGTCTGCTCGCTTCCGTTAGTTCCCTGTCCAATCGGCAATTACTTTTAAAACTGTTTCCACGTTGAGCGGCTAGTTGTGCCGTATTGTCGTGCGATTTTTTAGTTCGCGCGAGTCACGGCCTTTCGTGTGTCCGAACGAGTTGTTCGCATGCGAAGAGCACAATCCGAAGCGCTGAAGCGTTTCTTAGAAAAAGAGAAAAATATGGTCACGATCACAATCAACGGAGGAACCCCGAAAGGCTACGAATCCTTGTGCAAGACCTGCACACGCGGCCACATCATAAGCGGATTCCGCGCGACGGAAGAGGAAGTGTTTTGCCGAACTTTCTATATCGAGCGCGAGATCCGCTTTCCGGTGCGCGAGTGCACGTTCTACGAGGACAAGCGATTGGCGAGCAAGGAAGACATGGAAGAAATCGCCTGGCGCTTGAGAAGCACCAACGGCAAGCCGACTCGGAACGTCGGCTTTGTCAGTGGCGCTGATCTTCGAGAACTCGAAAGCGAAGATCCGGAGATTCTTCCGGCAGTTTCCGCTGAACCGAAGCTGAAAGAGTGAGCAAACGGCCGCGCTGTTCCGAACCGGAAGCGCGTGGTTCACAGATGTACGCAATGTTGAAATTCAAATAGGAGGCATGCCATGCGAAACAAACATTTCAACGAGAAACCCTGCTTTCGAGCGCAGCAGTAAGCGGCGAAAGGGCTACCCGTCAGAAACCAAAGTAAAGAAGGGGCATCGAGTTGTCCATGGAGAGAAAGAGCTCGTCGGAAAACTCGGGCGGAAGGACTTGTGTCCGTGCGGCTCAGGACGCCGGTTTCAAGCGCTGCTGTCTGCGCACGGGTAAGTACGACGGCGGCAACCGCAACTACTTTTTTCCGGGAGTAGCTCTCTGGCTAGAGATGGGGCGAAGGAGAAGCGAAGGAAATATCTTGACTTTCGCTTTTTGTTCGCCTATAGTGCGGGGCGGTAGAGGAAACGGGAAACGGGTGGCGTTCAGCTCCATTGCCTTTTTGGCTCTCACGAACTGGGCGCCGCCCGTTGAAAATTCCGAGCCCTAAGCGGGGTGAGGGGTCAGCTCGAAAGAGGGATCCCTCGTCCCCGAAGAGATTGTACTCGATCCGTTTCCTTGTGTTCACCGCTGTGCGGTCACAGTCAACAGGAGCCGTTATGGACGTCTGTATCGAAAACGTTTTCCCTGCAGTGGCGATGCCGTTCAATCCTTTTCACGAAGACGCTCGCGAAGAGAAAGGCCGCGGAGCCGAGGCCCCTCGCTCCGGGGCGATTCCGAACATCGTGCACGTGGACGTAGACGCGTTTTTTGCATCGGTCGAGCAAGTGCTCAACCCTAAGCTGCGCGGCAAGCCGGTGCTGGTGGGCCGCGGCGTGGTGGCGTCGGCGAGCTACGAAGCAAAAATATGCGGCGTGAAAACCGCGATGACGTTTCGCGACGCGCTGCGCATTTGCCCCAAGGCGTTGGTCGTGCCGGGGCAATACGAGCACTACGCGGATTTTGCGGAGCGCGTGCGGCGCATTCTCGAAACATACACGCCGGCGGTCGAGACGGCGGCGCTGGACGATTTCTATCTCGATTTTGCGGGCACGGAGCGGCTGTACCCGAACTATGAAGCGGCGCTGCGGCGCGTGCAGACGGACGTGCTGGAGCAAACGGGACTGAGCGTGAGCGTAGGCGCGGCGCGGACGAAAGTAGTAGCCTCAATCGCGTCGCGCCTCGAGCGGCCACGCGGCTTCCGCATGATTGCGCCGGGAACGGAAGAAACTTTTTTGACGCCACTGCCGGTCGAGAAGCTGCACGGGATCGGGCATGTCCACGCGGGAATGCTGGCGGAGCGCGGCATCGCAACAATCGGAGAGCTGCGGTTGGTGCCGCGCTCCGCTCTGGAAGCCGCGTTTGGCGAAGTGATTGGCGGACAAATCTGGGAACGCGCACGAGGGCTCGACGGACGCGAAGTGATGCTGCCCTCGACGCCAAAGTCAGTCTCGCGCGAAACAACCATTGAAGGCGGAACGATCGACACGGAGTTTCTCGGCGGCCTCATCGAATATTTGAGCGAGCGAATCGGCTCGACGCTGCGCGAATACGGCCGCCAAGCACGAACGATCGGCTTGCGCATCCGTTACGTAGACCACTTTTCCGCGCACCAGACAGTGCGATTGACGCGGCCATCCAATGACGAGCGCGAACTGCTCGCAGAAGCCAGAGATCTTTTTGCAAAACTATTTACGCGCCGCGTAGCCGTGCGCCTGATCGGCGTAAACGTCACAAATCTTGAAGCCGACCGCCGCCAGCACGAACTCTTCGACACCGACGCCAACCGCCGCTGGTATCTGAACCGTGGCCTCGATTCCGTCCGCGGCCGCTACGGCTGGAACGCCGTCTTCTACGGCAATGGCCTCGAACTCCGCGAACATTATGCGACAAAGCCGGGTGGGCTGGTGTTGTCTACGCCATGCTTATCGCGATGAAGAAAATCCTCAGGCCTAAGGCCTAATCTACAGAGTTTTAAAATTGTGCATGTAGCACAGCATGCTGCGCCACTACAAAGAACCTAATGACCAAATGTTGCTGAGTTTCCCTTCCTGTTCTCTACCCTGATTTGACGATACAAATGCCCGTTTTGCGGCGGGCATCGGCTTCTTCCCTCTCGGATCGGGGCTTTAGTGTTCGTACATTTGCATTGTCACAGCCATTATTCGTTTTTGCGGGGCGTGACGCCGCCGGAAGAGATCATTGCGGCGGCGGTGGACCAGAAGATGCCTGCCGTAGCGCTGACGGATACGAATGGTTTGTATGCGGCCGTGCCGTTTTATCAGGCGGCGAAAGCTGCAGGAATAAAACCGATTATGGGAGTGACGCTGGATGTGGAGTGGCCGCAAGACCGAAGAGAGATTCCTTCCGACAAAATCAGAACCTTCGGTCGCTCCGCTCGGAATGAAGGAGCGGTAAAAAACGCCAACTCGCTCGCAATGGTGCTGCTAGCGGCGGATATGGAGGGCAACAGCAACTTGTGCCAGTTGACGACACTGCGACAT
>DATEWL010000666.1:0-2535 GCA_035258025.1 Candidatus Acidiferrum sp.
CGATTCTGGGCGATGTCGATGACTCAACCCTGGAGTGGTGCGAACCGCTTGAGCAGATGATCGAGAAGCTGCGAACTTTTCGCAGCCTGCGTGAAATACTGAAGACGAATTTCATCGAGCAGGGCCGCAAAGTGAAAGAGACCGCGGGCGGAATGTTCTACGATCCCGCCGCGTTGCTGGCCTTCGTACGGTTCAATTTTTTGCTGCGACGGACGTTTATCGAGCTCATGCACGCCGACCTGATTGCGATTCGATCGGGCCTGTCGCAGCTCGAAACGGCTGCAGTAAGAATCATCGATTGCCACCATTTTGGCCTTACAGCCGAGGAGCCGCTCGCAAAAATTCGAGACGCTGCCGATGAATGGAAACAGCCATTTCAGAAGGAATATACGGAACGTGCGGTGAATCAAACGTTTGAGAAACTGCTGGGCTTGCGCACGGACGTGGAACGGGCTTTGGAAAAAATCGCGCCGAAAACGCCGCTGAGTGCCGCTGTTTCGGAGAAGCCCGCAAGTCACCGCAGCGCCGAGGCAACGAGCAATTCAACGCTTGACGCAGAAGCGGCTGAAAAAAGCCCGAAAGGCAAGGAAAAACCCGCTGGTGACGCTGCGAACAAGCCCGCCGTCTACGCAGCTCTCGATTTTGAAGGGTGCCTGGAGAAGATTTGGGAGCAGTTGATAGCGACGCCGCCAACGCGGGGGCGCTCGATGACGACGGTGAAGATCGGCGCAGCGCGCATCCTGTTGTCCTCATGGGAAGTAACGGCATTCGTGAGCGAGGATGGACCCTCGGCGGAGGATTTGCGACGCGCGGTCGTGGCCCGTGCGATGGTGACGGCAGCTGTGGAATCCGCAAAAGAAACGGGAAACGCGACGTCGATGGACAAGGCGCTCTCGATAGCGCGCATAGAAGTTTCGCGGCTACAAGAACGTGTCGACATCGCAAAACAGGCGAAGGACACGGAAGCGGCTGTAAACCTGGGCATCAGTACGAAGAGATTACTCACGGCATTGGACGAAGCCGAAAAGCTTTAGTGTTTAGATTTTTTTCCGGTCATGACGGGCGACGACCCTGGGAGCAGGTCCTCTGTGCGAAACGCTAGCGTACTAATTCTGACCGATGAAACGGAATTCGCACGGCTTTTGACGGCGTGTTGGCAGGCAGAACGGCAAGCGCCGGGTATTACCGTCCTTAGCAGCGAGCTGTGGAAAGATCATGAAGCGGTGCCGCACGATCTCGTGGTTGTGGGGCCGGTACTCGAAGGAAGACTTCCAAACATCTTGCGTTCCCTGGAGCCCGCCGCCGCGGTGATTTTATGCGCGCCGGCGGATTCGCGCGACTTTGGGCAATTGCGATCACGCTATCCGCGCCTCGTGCACATTCCTTTGCGGGAAGACTGGGCGCAAACGCTACTGCTTGTTGCAGGCGAATCTTTGCGCCGTGCGGAGGCGCTGCGGCTTTCCAAGCAAGCCGAGCGGCGAGCGGCGAAGAACGAAAATCAGGCCACGCTGGGCCGGTACATGATGGACATGAAGCACAGCGTCAACAATGCGCTGACATCGATGCTGGGCAACGCCGAACTATTGCTCTTGGAACCAGGCCAGCTGTCTTCCCAATCCCTCGCGCAGATTAAGACAATTCATAGCATGGCGCTGCGGATCAACGAGATTATGCAGAGATTCTCATCGCTAGCCAGCGAGATGAGGGAAGCTGAGAATGCATCTCAAGCTGAGACGGAGGCAGTACCAGCATCTCCAGTAACGCGCCGCTGAGCTGCGCCGCTGAATCCGTAAACCACTCACAAGTCAGCACTTATACAAGATAGACAAAGCGATTGATGTAACTCTCAGGCTGGCTGCTGACGTGCACCTCTTGTCTGCGGAGAAATACGGGGAGATGTCGATGCTGCAGAAAAAAGTACTCATCGTCGATGACTCGCCCTCGCAAGTGAAGCTGATCCAGGGCTTTCTTGAGCACGAAGGCTACCGGCTGGTGGGTATCAATGACCCAGAACGTGTCGAGGAAGCGATTGCCATTGAGCGGCCCAGCGTGATTCTGCTGGATGTCGTGATGCCCAAGCGAAATGGCTTTCAGGTTTGCCGGGAATTGAAGAACCACTCGGACTACAACGCGATACCGGTGATTTTGGTGACGTCGAAGAACACCGAGAGCGACAAGTATTGGGGCGCGCAGCAGGGCGCCGACGGATATGTAACCAAGCCGTTTACGAGGGAAGAGTTGTTACGAGCTGTTCGGCGATTTGCGTAGGAAATTGTTTGTGGATGATTCGAGGATGATGCGGCAATGAACGAAGACTTTCACCTGGTACCGCTTCCTGCGGATGCGGACGACCTGCTCGAAGCGCTCGGACCTATGGAAGAGCGGCTTCCGGAATCGCAGTATTGCGTTTTTCGGAGCGGCCGGGAACGGTTTTGTTTGCCGGTGCTGGACGTCGAGGAAGTCTTGGACTGGCCGCTGTTGACAAAGCTGCCGCTCGGCCCGGCGTACTTGGCAGGGATTTTCAATTTGCGGGGT
>DATEWL010000667.1:0-14548 GCA_035258025.1 Candidatus Acidiferrum sp.
TGATTCTGATTTGCGTACCCGCCGTGTTTTCAAAGTAGCTGTAGACGTCGATTGGCGGACGCACTTCGCGACCACCCACTTCCAGGAGATAGTCTCCGACCTTGACGTCGACGCCCGGCTGGGTCAGTGGCGCGCGCAATTCAGGATTCCAATTCTCTCCATTGAATATACGTGCAAAACGATACCGCCCGTTCTCCACTTTGTAGTCCGCACCCAGGAGTCCCCCCTTCACCCGCTTCGGCTGCGGCACATCGCCTCCGCCGATGAACATGTGTCCGACGGTAAGCTCTCCAAGCATCTCATCGAAAAGATGATTGACGTCAGCCCGCCCGCCTGCACCTTTCAAGTACGGCGCATACTTCTTCTCCTCCGCGGCAATATTCAACCCGTGATGGTTCGGGTCGTAGAAAAAGTCGCGCTCGATGCGCCAGACTTCGTGGTACATCTGGTTCCACTCGACGCGCGGATCGGTGTAGACCTCCATCCCATCGAGATTCAGTGCGCCATCTCCTGGCTTGACCACGACTGCCGTCGCGGCGATGAACCATGGCGCGCTAGGCCCGGGACCTTGACGGTAGAGAACCTTTTCGCCATTCGCCGAAACCACGAACGCACTCGCGCCGCCGACAAATGGCTCTGTCTTCCGTGTGCTCAGGTCAAATTTCGAAACCGCGATCATTGTGGGCTCGGTCAGACTCGGCACACCCGGGATTTCGCTCAGAAACAGCACGCCGGTCTTGCCGGAATCCAGGCCGACGTAGTTCGATGCTTTGATGGGCATCGCCACGATGCGTTGGCCGATTCCATCGAGGTCGATTGTGACCCTTACTTCGTCTTTCTTTTCGCCTTCTTTTTTCTCTCCCTCTTTTCCTTTGTCTGCGCCCTTGTCGGCTTCTTTGGCTTTGTCAGCGTCCTTGCTCTTTTCTTCGCTGGCCGATTTTTCCTCATCACTCTGCGGTTCGACAGGCGAGGAATCGCCCTTCTTCAACACTACCGCGTAAATGCTTCTGGATATGGGGTGTTGAAAGCTCGAAAGATCGAGCCAGCCGATGGAAAGTCCAAGGTCCGTGCTGGCCGCGAAATAAAGCGACTTTCCATTCTTGTCGAACACCGGATACCGCGCATCACTGGTGCCGTCCGTGATTTGTGATTCCTTCCCCGTTTCCAGTGAATATACGAAGATGTTCCGCATATGATTTTCAAGATACTTCGCATACGTCAGCCACTTGCTGTCCGGCGACCACGTTTCATTCATCGTCGAGGACGGATCCTCGTACCGGTCGGACGTCACCTTCACCGGAGTGGCTTTTTCTACGTCCACATACCAAAGATTCAGGCGCTTGTCGGTGTAGGCAATCTTCTTGCTATCCGGAGACCACAAGGGTCCATAAAAAAACGAAGGGGGACTGCCCAGGTTGATTTTCTTCACCGCGCCCAATCCGGTTTGATCCACAATGTGCAATGCGTATTCGCCGGATTCATCGGAGAAAAACGCGATGGACTTCCCGTCCGGCGACCACGCAGGATCCCGTTCCGCAACTGCCGTCGTTCGCGTGAGATTTCGCACGTCGCCCTTCTCTGCCGGAACGGTCAGGATTTCGCCGCGTGCTTCAAAGACCGCGCGAACACCCGTTGGCGAAATTGCGGCGTTCTGAATCTTGTCCCCCACCTTTTCATAGTGTGGGCGAGTCGCGGGCAAATCACCGGAGATACGGATTTCCACTTTGCTGGCTTTTTCGCTTTTCAAATCGAGTGTATAGATTCCGCCGAATTGTTCATATACAAGTGCATCCGGTCCGGCGGAAAGCGATTTAACGTCGAGGCCTTTGTTGTCCAGCACCTGCTTTACATTTTTTGTTTTTGTGTCGTAAGCAAAGATCGTTACGGCCCCTTTGCGGTCCGACAGAAAATAGACAGTGTCGCCGATCCAGACCGGATCATCGTCGTTCGAATTTTCCCGAGGCACTTTCTCGAGTTGCAAGTCGCTCAAACGCAGTACATAGACGGGCGTTGTTTGGCCGCCATGATAGCGCTTCCATGCGGTTTGCCATTTCAGGTTCGGAACATACGCGATGTGCGTGGCATCTGGCGAATAGGAAGCCGCTTCGCCTCGCCACATGGGCAACACCTCCGGAACGCCGCCTTCGACCGGCACTGTGTACAAGCGGTCAAAGTCCGCATACGCCTCGCGGCCAGAACTTATCAAAACTTTTTTGCCGTCCGGGGTCCATCCGACAACAACGTCCGGGTCGGGATGCCAGGTTAGGCGTTTTGGTTCTCCGCCATCGGCGGGCATGACATAGGCGTCGACATTACCGTCATATTGGCCCGTGAACGCGATCCAATTTCCATCGGGAGAAAATTTCGGCCGACCCTCGTGGCCCCCGGTCGTAAGCTGGCGCGCCTCGCCGCCTTCGCGTGGCACACTCCACAGATACCCGCCGTAAGCAAATACGATTTGCGTCTTGCTCATCGTAGGCGCCTGCACGAGCAGCGGGGCTTCTTCCGCCGCTCTGGACCAACTCGCCGTGAACAACATCGCAAGCAAAAAGGCCGCTGTCATTGCCGAGATTCGAAAACGCATCAATCCTCCTGAAGGACTCCAAACAAAGCTTTTTAGCCTATGTAAACCGCAGCGTTTGCCGTTATTTCTGAGCACCCGCCGGCGGCCAGAAGCCAGGATCGCCGATGGGACGCTGGTCTATCTTCTCGGCGTACTTTTTTACGGCAGGCCCGACCGAAGATGCGTTCCCAATGAGCACGAAAACCAGATTATCGAGAGGAAAATGCTTCTCGATGACCTGCTTGGCGATGGCAGGGGTTACTGCATCAACGCGCGCTTCCAATTGGTTGACCTCGTCGTCGCCGAGCCGGTAATACTCGTTGACGACAATGCGCCGGACTAACTGCCCCGAAGTTTCAATGGTCGGCGGAAATTGGCCTTTGATATAACTCTTCGCCGACTTGAGTTGTTCCTCGGTCACGCCATTCTTGTGAAGCTTTTCCAAAACCTGGAGCGCAAGATCAATCGCCGGAGTCGTCGTTTCGTTCTTGGTGAAGCTGGTTATTTCAAACGGTCCGGGCGCCTTGCGCGCGTCAAAAAACGACCGTGCTCCATAGGTGTAACCCGATTCGACGCGCAGCGCTTCATTCAGCTCGGATGTAAACCTGCCGCCGAAAATCGTGTTGACCACGCGAATCGCAACGCGATCCGGATCGTTCACGGCGGTTCCGATGTTTCCGATAGCGAAATAGGTCTGCGTCGCGTCAGGCTTGTCGATCAGCAGCAGTCTTTTCCCTTTTGCAGGGGGAACGGCGGTGATGGATGTTGATGCGACTGCCCGTGCGGGCCACGCTCCAAGCGTTTCCTCCAGTTTCTTCCGCATTTCCACCGCATCGAACTCGCCGGCGATACCGAGAATGGTGTTCCCCGGCGCGTAGTTCGCCTCATAAAACTTCACAATGGCATCCCGCTGGATGCGCTTTAAAGAAAGTTCATCGCCATCCGACGGATGCCCGTATGGATGGGAACCGTAGAGATAGCCTGCGTAGTACAAACCCAGCACGGACTGCGGCTCGTCCTTTGCGGCTTTCACCCCGTCCAGGCTTTGCGCCAGGACTTTATCGGTTTCGGCTTGGGGAAACGTCGGATGCAGCACGGCATCCGAAAAAAGTTCCAATCCACGCGCCATGTCCTTGGTGAGGAATTCCGCGCTGATGTTCGTGAAGTCAGCGCCGGCATCGGCACTGAATGAGCCGCCGATGTAGTCGAAATCTGCGGAAAATTGCTGGGCCGTGCGTGTCTTGGTGCCCTTGCGCAAGAGCGCGGCCGTGACCGAGGCAAGACCTTCTTGTCCAGCGGGATCAGAGGCAGCTCCGGTTTTGACGATAGCGAAGACATTGATCAGCGGTACGCCGCGCTTTTCCATCAGCAGCACGGTCAATCCGTTCTTGAGCACGAATTTCTCATGCGGGGGCAGCCGCAGCGATTGCGCCGGCGCGGCTGGGTAAATCAGAAGAAAAAAACCAAAGAGCGCAAGAAGGCGCAAAATGTTTCTTTCGCGTGTCATTGTTTTGCCTTCTCCTGGTTCTCGGGAAGCAGAGTCGCGACGGTGCGGTTGTTTGAGCTGAAGTATTTTTTCGCCACGCGCTGGATGTCTTCTTTCGTCACCGTGGAGTAGCTCTTCGCCGCATCGAACAGCTTGTTATAGTCGCCCATGAAAACCTCGTAGGTTCCAATCGTATTCGCGCGCCCGTTGATCGTCCGCATCTCCCTGTAAAACTCCACCAGCCGGGCGTTTTTGGCTTTCTCAAGTTCCTGATCGCTGATCGGTGCGCTTTTGATCCTCTCCAGTTCCTCGTAAATCGCTTTTTCGCAGGTCTGCGGATCCACTCCCTGCCGCGGCTGCGCCGTGATAATGGCCAGCGTGGGATCGAACGCCGGCTCGACGTAGGAGGAGACGTCGAGCGCTATCTGGTCCTTGTCAACCAGCCGTTGATACATGCGCGAGCTCTCTCCCTGAAACAGAACGCTGCGGAGGATGTTGAGTGCGTAGAAATCCGGATCGTCGGTTTTTGAGACATGATAACCGATCATCACAAGAGGCAGTTCCGCGGGCTTGTGAACCACTAGCCTACGCTCGCCCATCTGTTCGGGCTCGACAGTGGTTACGGGCGGTGGCGGCGCGTGGGAGGGAATCGGCTCGATGTATTTTTCGCATAGCTGAAAAATCTCTTCTGGTGAAACATCTCCGACCACTACCATCGTGGCGTTGCTGGGCGAGTAGCCCATTTCAAAATGATGCTTCAGGTCTTCCATCGTCCAGTGCTCGATATCGCTCATCCAGCCGACGACAGGCCATTGATAGGTATGCGCGATAAACGCAGTGGCCCAAAGCTGCTCGTCGAGCAAACCTCCATTGTCGTTGTCGACGCTGAGCCGCCGCTCGGAAGCGACCACTTCACGCTCGGAAGCGATTTTCTTTGCGTCGAAGGTTAGATCGCGGATGCGGTCGGCCTCGATGTCGTAGATAAGCGGCAGCGCCGAGCGGGGAAACCAGTCCTGGTAGACGGTCACGTTTTGCGTGGTATAAGCGTTGTTCGAGCCCCCGTTGGCTTCCATCACTTTGTCGAGGTCGCCCGGCCCGTATTTCTTGGCGCCGTTGAACATCATGTGTTCAAAAAAGTGCGAGAGACCTGTCGTCCCCGGATGTTCGTTGCGCGACCCGATCCGGTAGAAAATGTAGAGTGCCACATTCGGTATGCTGTGGTCCGGCTGCACCAGCACCTTCATGCCGTTTTTCAAAGTACGAGTGCTGACCGGAAACTCTTGCGATTGTGCCCACAGTGGCGAAGCAGCCACACCCATGGCGCACAACAACAGCAATGCGGTCCTGCGGTAGCAGATTGGTTTCATGGAACCCCACCCTCACCCGAACTCTTTATCTAAGACGTATGTGGCCTAAGAAATGTTTACGGCTATCTGCGCTTCTTCACGGCAGCAGCGCAAACACGCGGACCGGACCGCCCGAACCGCCTTCAAGCTTGATCGGCGCTACAACAAGGAACGCACCTTTTTCCGGTAGTTCACTTAAATCCGACAGATTCTCGAGGTGATAGAGCCCCGCTCCAAGCGCCAATCGATGCACCGCAAAATCCTGCGAATCGCCACAATCTACGCTCATTGTGTCACATCCAATGCCGCTGACCTTGTGCTCGATCAACCGTTCCACGGCTTCCACGGAGAATCCAGGAAAGTGCATGCGCCCTGCGGCATCCTGGTTGAGGTAACTCTTGGCATCTGGCCAGCGTGACGCCCATCCGGTTCTGAGAAGCACAACCGCTCCCTCAGGAACGCGCCCGTGCCGCCTTTCCCACTCATTAATTCGCGCAGCAGGTAGTTGGTAATCTGCGTCAGCGGCACCTTCAGCTCGAACATCGAATACCGCAGCCATCCCAAAAAATTGTCTCGGCGGGATCTGGTCAACCGGCATCTTCCCTGGAGGAAAATGGATGGGCGCATCTAGGTGTGTCCCATAATGCTCCAGCATCCAGAAACTGCGCGTGAAGTAGCCGTCTTTCTCCACGCTGGCATTGTTTTTAGCCTCGAAGCACCGCTCATCGCCAGGCCACGGAACCAACTTGTCGTTGATAGCGTAAGCGAGGTCCAACACTCGTGTCTTCCCGGAGAGGATCCCCTCAAGCATAGCGTCAGGGGAGAGGGATGCCAGGCGAAGCCACAATTCCAGCCATGCGCAGGATTTCCTGGTACTCGGCTTCGGTAATCTGCGAAACGAGCACGCGCACGTTTTTTAAAAGCTTCATTTTTCTCAAGGCGGGATTGGCGCGTAGCTCAGCCAGGGTGACTTGCCTCGGCAAACGGTCAAACGCTCTCAGGTCCGCGACGAGATTCTTTTCTTTGTGGTCGTGCGGATCGGGATATGGATCGCGCGTGATTTCCGCGATCGAGTAGAGCGTCCGTTCCGGTGCGGAGTGGTAACAAAGTACGCGGTCGCCTTTACGTACCTGTTTGAGAGCGCGAATGGCGTCGGGCTTCGACTCCGCACCGTGCCACATTTCCTTACCCTTCACGAAGAGCGTGTCCCAATGGTAGTGGTGCGGGTCGGCGCTGAATATCCAGTAGTGTCGTTGCGAGGTCGGAGTTGCCATCGAGGGGTCGAGTCGGCAGCAATATACACGGGGACAGCCAAAAAGCGAAACAAAATGTTGGGGTTAGCCGCGATTCGGGGCAAGCTGAGGAAATCAGCACAGATGCGCCAAAAGGGCGAATTTCACAACATCTTCTTTGTTTTTATAGAGTTAGATGAAATTTTATGCGATATCGACAAAAACCTCTTCGCCCCGGACTTCCGTTGGATAGCAAGCTACCCCCATGTTTGGATTCTGGAGGAGCTTTCCCGTGGTCACGTCGTACTCCCAGCCGTGCCAGGGACAGGTGACAATCTTGTCTTGGAGCGAACCTTGGCCCAGTGGCCCTCCCCTGTGTAAGCACGTATTATTGATAGCGAAGAACTTACCTATAACATTGGCAAGCGCCACGACTTTGCCATCGACCTGGATTTCGTGGATGGCACCCACTGGCACATCGGCAATCTTGGCGGCTCGCACAAACGGCATATTCCCTCCTTGCTGCCTAGAAAGATGAATAGAAAACTGGACCAGCGAAGTCTTAAAAAACCTTTATGTTGCGCCGCCGAGTATAACCTCCGGGCCAGGCACGGTCAAAGCAACCGCTTGTTGCGATTATTTCGCGGAAGACGGACCGCTCGCTCTTTTCGCCATCATTTTCCAGTACGTAGCGGGCCGAAGCCGCTGCACGATGTCTATCTTGCGAGCGTCGCTGCCGATTAGGATACGCGGTTCGCGCCGCTCAACACCTTTCAGGATGCGGGCTGCGGCGGCCTCTGGCGAGGTGGGGGTCACCTTCTCGAAATAGGCGACCGCCGCTTCCCGTTTACTTTCGGAGGCATGAGCCCCCAGGCGCGCACGCTTAGCGATCGGAGTATGAATTCCACCGGGGTGAACGCACGAAACAAAAACAGAGGAGCCTTCCAGTTCGTGCCTAACCGCCTCGGTGAATCCGCGCACTGCAAATTTGCTGGCGGAGTAGGCGCTCTGCCCCGCTGGTGCAATAATCCCGAACACGCTAGATAAATTTACAATCTGCGCGCGCGGCTGTTGTTTCAGGACTGGCAGGAAATACTTCACGCCATGGACAACGCCCCAAAAGTTGATTCCCAGCAACCAGCGCAAGTCGTCGAGGGAGATTTCTTCGAAGGTGCCATGAAGGGCCACGCCCGCGTTATTGATCAGGAGTGTTACGCGGCCGTGTCGCTGGATCACATCTTCGGCGAAGCCTTTGACGGCCGCCTCATCGGAGACATCGAGGACATGCGTGGAAAGGGCAGCTTGTTTGGCCGTCAGCGAGGCTGCCGTCTCAGCTAGTCCTCTGTCGTCAATGTCCGCAATGGCCAACGCGGAACCAGCCGCGTCAAGTTGTTGAGCAAGCGCGCGCCCTATCCCGCTACCCGCGCCGGTAACCACAGCAACTCCGCCCTGAAGAAACGACATTTAGGCGCCTGCGCCCTGCACCTTGGCTAGAAGCTCGACGAATTTTTGCTTGCGCTCCTTCTGATCGTGTCCGCCTTCGGCTTCGGCAAGCTGGGTGATGTTCATCGAGCAGAACTTGGGCCCGCACATCGAGCAGAACTTCGCCTCTTTGTAAAAATCGTCGGGCAGATTTTCATCGTGCATGGCCTTCGCCGTCGGAGGATCAAGCGACAGCTCAAATTGTTTGTTCCAGTCGAACAAAAACCGAGCATAGCTCAAGGCATCGTCGCGGTCACGCGCTCCTGGCCGGTGACGCGCCACGTCCGCAGCGTGAGCCGCAATCTTGTACGCAATCACGCCCTGCTTCACGTCTTCTGGATTCGGCAGGCCCAGGTGCTCCTTGGGAGTGACATAGCACAGCATGGAAGCCCCGTGCCATCCGATCATCGCCGCGCCAATCGCGCTCGTGATGTGGTCGTAACCTGGAGCAATATCAATCACCAGTGGTCCTAGCGTGTAGAACGGCGCCTCGTGGCACCATTCCATCTCTTTGTCGACCTGCTCCTTGATCTTGTCGAGCGGCACGTGTCCGGGGCCTTCGATCATTACCTGAACATCGTGCTCCCAAGCCTTTTTCGTAAGTTCGCCC
This sequence comes from Candidatus Acidiferrum sp., assembly GCA_035258025.1. Classification (GTDB taxonomy): domain Bacteria; phylum Acidobacteriota; class Terriglobia; order Acidiferrales; family UBA7541; genus Acidiferrum. The sequence goes on from DATEWL010000667.1 coordinate 8,720, forward strand.
AGCACCTTGAGCTCCGCGAACTGGGCTTCATCGCTTGCATCCGCAATGCACCCCGGCCGCAGCCCGTCGCCGAACGAAAAGCTCACGTCATGCTTTTTGAAGATCTTGCAAATTCTTTCGATATTCTCGTAGAGAAAATTCTGCTTCTTGTGGTGCTCCATCCAGTGCGCCATCAGAGAGCCGCCGCGGCTCACAATCCCCGTGATCCGTCTCCGGACGAGCGGCACATGCTCGCGCAACACGCCTGCGTGAATCGTCATGTAATCCACGCCCTGCTCGGCCTGCTCTTCAATCACCTCGAGCATCAAGTCAATCGTCAAATCCTCGGGGCGCCGCACCCGCGAGATCGCCTCATAAACTGGCACCGTGCCCACCGGCACCGGAGAGGCATCGATGATCGCCTTCCGGATCACGGGAATGTCTCCACCCGTCGAAAGGTCCATCACGGTGTCCGCGCCATAGTGCACGGCGTGGTGCAGCTTCTTTAGCTCTTCCTCAATATTCGAGCTCGTGGCCGAATTCCCGATGTTTGCATTGATTTTGCATTTCGTGGCGATGCCGATCGCCATCGGCTCCAAGTTGCGGTGATTCACATTCGCCGGAAGGATGCAGCGCCCCCGCGCCACTTCGCTGCGAATCAGCTCAGGCTCGATCTTTTCGCGGCCAGCCACAAACCGCATCTCTTCCGTGATGACGCCCTGCCGCGCAAAGTGCATCTGGGACATATTGCGATTCCCGTTTGCTGTGGCAACTTTCGCTTTTCTCGTTTCGATCCAGCTATCGCGCATTGCCATAGAGCCCCCTCAGAAACCGCACGAATGACTCGTGACAGAAAACTCTCTCACGTCCAACTCACTCCGCGCTAGGAAGTTTGGATTATGGCACTGGGTGAGGGGTGCCGCAACCTGCGAGAGGGGGGATTTAGTAGGTGGCGGAAGTTAAGAACCGCTGATGACGAGGATATGCGTTCTACATAACCCGGGCCCAAAAATGACAGAGCACGGGACCTTGGTCCCGTGCTCTGTTCAGGTCCTAACTACTTTCGAGCTTGTTCCCAGCCAAGAAGCAATCTTACTGCAATGGGGCGCTGGCAACCGTCGGTGCGGAGCCGTCCGTTGTGTAACGGATCACACCGGACTGATCAGAGTAGAAACCACGCTGACCAGAGCTGCCTACCACAACCGGCAGACCAGTAACCGAATAGTTGACTGACGGGCTGAGTCCGTCGCCAGTCCAAGCGAACGTATATCCGCTCTTGGTGCCCGCCGAAAGAACGGGGTCAAGCAAGCAAGCAGTCGCCGGAGCGGCCGTGCAAGGATTTGTGCCGCCCATGACTGCCAGAGAGGCTGGGAAGCCGTTCGACGGATACGTGGACGAATACGTCACAGCGGAGGTGTTGATCGTACGGATCGAACCAACCGCGGAAGCTTCGTTGGCCGCCATACGCGACCGGAGGAGGTTCGGAATTGCGATGGCCGCGATGATCAGAATGATCGCCACGACGATCAATAACTCAATGAGAGAGAAGCCTTTTTGTCTAGTACGCATCACTGTAATTCTCCTGTTCGAGACCTGGGCTTGGGGTCCCACACTTTGGTGGGCCTCCTAGTTCGACTATTATGCATCACCAATTGGTCGAGGCAACGGGACGAATGTTCCAGTTTGGGACGGCCTAAATGGTTCAGTCCGGGACAGAGTTTCACTGAACCGAGGTTCTAGTACTACATGTGGACGTATTGCTCCTTCGAGATTATAAGACCGCTGTAGGAGTTTCACTCGAGAGGCGATTGAAGGTCTTTGGACCCAGCCTGCAAGTTATTGAATATAAATATGTTGGTTGAAGTGTTCGCCTCGGAGTGGAGGCCCGTGTGGCCGGGGGTTCAACCATACGGGGTCCGCACGGGACTTATCCAGAGCGCTTGTCGCTTCATCTACGGCCACATGACAGCCAAAAGGCCCTGACCAATGAAGAAGCTATCGCAAATCAGATAAAGCGGAAGCGTCCAGGCAACGGCAGGAAGTGTGGCCGCTAAGGGCCAATGTAAGATCGAGATCAGCCAGAAGATTCAGAACCACATCGCGCACTCCTTGTTCTCCGGCGACCGCAAGCCCCCAGGTATAAAGCCGTCCCAGGAGAACGGCCCGGGCACCCAGAGCCAGTGCCTTGAAAACATCGGCGCCGCGGCGAATGCCACCGTCAAATAGGACGGGAACCCGACCATTCACCTCGCGGACAATGGCAGTGAGAGCGTCGAGCGTGGCGATGGCGCCGTCGACCTGTCGGCCTCCATGATTCGAGACAATCACGCCGTCAACACCGGCGTCGAGAGCGTGGGCAGCATCCTCAGAATGCAAGATGCCTTTCAGAATAATGGGAAGAGTCGTGTGTTTTCGAAGAAAGGGAACGTCGCGCCAGGTGAGGGCCGTATTGGAGAAGAGGCCGCTCCAAAGTTGAATCGCCGCCGCAGGATTCTGCTCCGGCGGCTGCGGAAGAAGCGCGCGAAAAACGGGATCGCTAAAATAATTTGCGAGACCCTGGCCAAGTATAAACGGCAAATAGGCGTGCTGAAGATCGCGTTCCCGCCAGGCAAGCATGCTCGTGTCGAGGGTCACCACTAACGCCTTGTATCCCGCGCGCTCGGCGCGTTGCAGCATGCTCGCGGTCAGGTCGGGATTCTTTCCCCAGTAGAGTTGAAACCAGCGAATGCCATTCCCCGCGGTATCGGCTGCTTGCGCGACTTCTTCGATCGAACGGCTTGCAGCAGTGCTAAGTGTGAACGGCAATCCAAGCGCAGCCGCCGCGCGTGCCGAAGCCAGTTCCCCTTCCGCGTGAAGGATGCCCTGAACTCCTACTGGACCCAGAATCACCGGCGCTGGCAGTTGTGCGCCAAAGAGCTCGACCCTCAGGTCTCTCTGGGATACATCGCGAAACATGCGTGGCACGATCCGCCAGCGGTAAAAGGCTTCGCGATTAGCGCGCACCGTGTCCTCGCCGCCCGCTCCCCCCGCCACATAGTCGAATGCAGGCGGTGGAAGTATTTCCTTAGCCTTGTGCTCGAGAAGAGAGAGCGAGATCGGAATCGAGAGACTACCGCCGGTCAGACCGAGTGTATAAATCTGCTGCTGGCGCTGCATGCCGGAGGGAACCGGTGAATTCGGAGTTTGCTCGCTCATGGCGGAACTGGATTATACACGCAGGAAGAACAGACGCGGCTGAGAGGAGATCAGGGTGCTAAGGGCGAGACGGAGATGTCGCACCGGGAGCTAGTTTGGGGAGACACCACCTACCAATAATCGGGTAGCCAGCCCACTCGCCGCGATTGGCCTTGATCCCGTACACCACACCAAGGATGACGTTTGCCACCCAGCCACCCACGGCAAAAAGCCAGAGCAGAGGAAAGAAAAGGAAGAAGGCTGGAAACATGCTTGGATTGTGAGGCCGGGATATTTCGTGGAAGACGCCCACGAACGCCGCAAAAAAGAAAAACGTGAAGCCGCAAAGAAAGAGCGCCATGTAACAGAGCTGCCACATAAGCGCTTGTAGCGCGTGGAATTTCACAAACGGCGAATTCTGCTTGATAACTAGAATGACCAGCGGCCCCATAAAACCGGTAAAAATCTGCAGCAGGTGCGCAAGGAACGCCATCGTGCGTTCATCCTGCGTGGACACAGGCAAAGACCTAAGAATCGGCTGATCCGCCAAGACTTCACACTCCAGCGTATGGCTCCAACCTAGCTTGAATTCGCCACCAACGCCGATGGAAGCCGCAACCGTGTGCGCAATCAGAGATTAACCTTTTGCTGGGCTGTGGAGGAGATGATCAAAGTCCAAAAGACCATTGGAAAGCCGTGAACCGGCGCCGAAGCGGAGCGCTTGACAGTGGGAAGAGTGCTGCTCAAGATGGACGAAGCGTGGAAAATTCTCTCAGCAGCAAGCTTGCAGACATCGGCCTTCCCGATTGCGATGGGCGGCAGATCTTGCTTGGCTCACTATGGGCCGAGCAATCGGCCGTGCTGGTTTTTCTCCGCCACTATGGCTGAATTTTTTGCCGCGAGCATGTCGCGCAGTTGCGCGAACACGAGCAAGCCTTCCGTGACAAAGGAGCCGCTCTTGCCGCGATCGGACTGGGCGACCGCAATTATGCGCGAATATTTCGCGAAGAAACAGGTATCACTTTTCCTCTTCTGATCGACGAGACTCGCCAGGCTTATCACGCGGCGGATTTGAAGTCCGCGAATCTCTTGCATCTCCTGCGGAGTGAGAATGCCGCAGCGAGAAAGCGCGCCCGTGCCGGCGGACACCATCAGCACAAGTTAGGGCAGAATCCATTTCAGCTAGGCGGAAGCTTCGTCTTCGGGCCAGGAAATATGGACAGGTTTGCCCACATCAGCAAAACGTTCGGCGACAATGCCACTGTCGCAGAGTTGCTGCAAGCGCTGCCGTAGACGGAACTGCCGGCCATCCTCCACAACCTCCCAGACCGTCGCAAACCCAGAAGCAATTGCTGATAAAATATAGTCGTGAAGAGATTTCTCCCCATCGGAAGCTGGCTCGCACTGATTTGTGCGTGCGTCGCGGTGGCGTTCAGCGACGCGCAAACCAGACCGGTCGGCGGAAATCCTCGGCAGGACTTCCTGGATAAGCTCGTTGCCGCAGCGATTGATCGCACAAATCATTCCGTGAAGTACGTATCCACGTACGTACACATAGATTATCCGGGCGGAGACGTCCCTGCGGACACGGGCGTCTGCTCCGATGAAATAATCCGCGCCTATCGGGCAGTCGGCGTGGATTTGCAAAAAGAAGTTCACGAAGACATTGTGAATAATTGGTTGGACTATCCGTCGAAAGCGAAATGGCATCAGGCGCATCCGGATTCGAACATCGACCACCGCCGCGTGCCGAATCTAATGGTCTTCTTCAGCCGCAAGGGTGAGAGTCTGCCCGTCTCGTTGCGCGCAAAAGATTACTCGCCGGGCGATATCGTCACGTGGGATTTAGGCGGCAATGTGCCGCATATCGGGATGGTAGTGAATGTGAAGTCCGCTGAGAGCGGTCGATTTATGATCGTGCATAACATTGGCCAGGGACCGAAAATGGAAGATGTGTTGTTCAGCTGGAAGATTACGGGACACTACCGGTATTTTGGACCACTTCTGCAGCAAGCCCACTAATTCTTCAATCCGAAATAATCGAACGGTCCTTTCAGGTGAGTCTCTTAGACATGACAATGTAGTGGCCTGGTACTTTTGTCTGGAGTGGTGGAGAAAAAGGCGCGGTGCCGATTTCGACGTAGCCGAGGCGGCGGTAAAACGACGGAAGCGGGGTACGTTGACTGATCACACGGAGATCGACCGCGCAACAGTCCGCGGCGCGGAAATAATCTTCCGCGGCAGCCACCAACTTGCGGCCCAGACCTGTACCCTGGCGCTGCGGATCCACCGCGAGCAAACCTAAATAACCGCGGTCTTTGCGTATTTCCAGATAGACGCACCCCGCGAATCCGGCGGAGTCGTGCGCCACCAAAAACTGGCCGGTTTCCATGAATGCCTGTGTCTCCTCAGCGTTGATACGATCGCCATCAAAAACAAATTGTTCCACGATGAATGCGGCGTTGATGAGCTTGACGAGCGCAGGAACGTCCCCGCTAACCGCCGCGCGGATGGATATGCTTTCATCCTGCGGAAAAGATTTTGGCGCATGCATCATGAAATCACCCGGACTGAATCTCCGGAGCTATTGCTTTGAATTTGTTTCCAGGGCCTTTCGTGGAGACTTCTCTTTCGTTCCCATGGCCGGCGGCGTGTTAGCGCTGGCGGACGGCTTTG
>DATEWL010000668.1:0-5363 GCA_035258025.1 Candidatus Acidiferrum sp.
AAGTTATCGAAGCCGGGATTTGCAACCTCGAAAGCGTTTCTGGCCGCTTCCAACGGATCGATCTGGGCCAGCCCTATTTTGTGGTCGTCGATTACGCGCACACGGACGACGCGCTCGAGAATCTGATTCGAACCGCCCGCGAACTGAATCCCAAGGGCCGCATCATCACGCTCTTCGGATGCGGCGGAGGGAAAGACCGCACCAAGCGCCCCGTGATGGGCGAAGTGACCGGCCGCCTGAGCGACCTCACGATTTTGTCGAGCGACAATCCGCGAATCGAAGACCCGCTGAAAATCATCAGCGACATTATCGTGGGCCTTCAGAAAACATCCGGAAAATATTTGATCGAACCAGATCGTGAAAAAGCAATCGGAGTTGCAATGGACGAAGCGCGTGCAGGAGACATCGTTTTGCTCGCTGGCAAGGGCCACGAGAATTATCAAATTCTCGCCGACCGCACGCTGGAATTTGACGACCGAGAAGTAGCGCGGGGAGCCTTGCGGAAACGAGGTCACAGCGAAGCCCGGACGGAAATTGGCAACGGTGCGCCAAAAAACGGCGCAAAGTTTGGCACGTAGCGCGCTTGTCTAGTTAGTCGAGAAAGTGTGGCGAGGGCGCGCGAGCCAGTAGTCAACTCGCGAAAGGAGGAGCCCTCAAAATACGGTGAAAACAAACCGATACGCGGGGTCTCTGCGTAAAGCAAACCCCTTGAGGCATTTATGCGGTGGACGATTGCACAAGTGGCTGGCGCTCTGGGTGCTAGGGCGGGGGCGGGACTCGACCCCCTGGCCCGGTTGGCCGGCGTCTCGATTGATTCTCGCACAGTACGTGCCGGAGAACTGTTCATTGCCATCCACGGACCGCGTCACGATGGACACGATCACGTGGCGAGTGCGCTGGGGCGCGGAGCCATCGCGGCGGTGGTGGCGGAGCCGCAAACCGGCCGCTACGGCGATGGCGTCCGGAATCGCTGCATCGTCGTGGGCGACACTTTCGAAGCACTCAAGCAACTCGCACGCGCGGTGCGCGAAGCCTGGGGCGGGAAAATTGCCGGTGTCACAGGCTCTGTGGGCAAGACCACAACGAAAGAGATCTTGGCGGCACTGCTGGGCGCGAAGCTACGGGTCTTAAAATCGGAAGGAAATTTTAATAACGAGTACGGCCTTCCGCTGACCCTATTTCGCTTGGAAGAAACGCATCAAGCGGCTGTGCTCGAGATGGGCATGTCGCGGCGCGGCGAGTTGTCTCGGCTCGCAGCGATCGCTCGCCCTGACGTCGGCTTGGTGACGCGCGTTGCGCCCGCGCATTTGGAATTCTTTTCTTCGGTCGATGAAATTGCGCTGGCGAAGCGCGAGCTTATCGAAGGCCTGAATGGACGCGAGTCCACCGCGGTGCTGAACGCGGATGACTCTCGCGTCGCGGCTTTCGGCGCATTTGCACCGGGGCGCGTGCTGACATACGGAATCGACGCGCCGGCGTTTTTTTCTGCTGCAGCGATCGAAGATCGCGGCGCGCTAGGCTCGGCGTTTGACTACGTGAGTCCAGAAGGCCGAGTTCGGCTAGAGCTACCGGTGCCAGGCAGGCACGCGATCTACAACGCGCTTGCCGCGCTTGCGGCCGCCAGTGTTTGGAACATCGGCGCCGCGGAGGCGCAAAGTGTATTTCGCACGCTGCGCGTGCCCGCGATGCGCGGTGAACTACTTCGTTTTTCAAATGGAGCGGCGCTGATCAACGACAGTTACAACTCGAGCCCAGCCGCACTGCACGCCATGGTCTCCGTTTTGGCTGCGACGCCGAATTTTCAGCGGCGGATTCTAGCGGCCGGCGAGATGCGCGAGCTGGGCGCGGCGTCGCCGGTGCTCCATCGCGAAGCAGGGATTTTTACCGCGAAAACGAGCAAAGTCGATTGGGTGATTGGAGTGGAAGGTGACGCGGAACAAATCGTGGAAGGCGCTGTTTCCGCAGGCACGCCCCGAGAACATACAAAATTCTTTCCGTCGTCGGAAGAAGCGGCAAAATTCTTGGAAGAATTCATCACGGCGGGTGACGTGCTGCTCGTAAAGGGCTCGCGCGGAGTGAAAATGGAACGCATCGTCGAATCGCTGCTGATTCGTTACGCCGCTCCCGGCGAGATTCCGCGGCAGGAGGTACGGCACTAAATGCTTTACTACCTGCTCTACCACGTTCTGCAGCGATACTTCAGCCCGCTTAACGTTTTTCGCTACATCACGGTTCGAACCGTCTATGCGAGCTTGACGGCCATGTTTCTCGGACTGGTATTTGGTCCGTGGCTGATTCGCCGTTTGCGCGAGCTGCAGATCGGGCAGTACATCCGAGAAGAAGGCCCTCAGGAGCATCAGAAAAAAGCAGGCACGCCAACGATGGGCGGCGTTTTGATCGTCTTGTCGACGGCCGTCCCCACGTTGCTCTGGGCTGATCTGACCAATCCTTTTATTTTGCTTTCGCTCTTTGCGCTGCTCGGTTTTGCAGCTATCGGCTTCATTGACGATTACGCGAAAGTTTCGAAACAAAGAAACCTCGGTCTCACCGCGAAAAAGAAAATCTATTTTCAGGTGTTTGTCAGCCTGATTGTGGGGATTTCGCTGCTTGTTCTCGTTACGCACTACGCGTACTCGACGCAGCTGATGATTCCGTTCCTCAAGCGCCTGCACCCGGACCTGGTCTTCCATTCCCTCATGAATTCGCCGCACCTCTGGCCCTTGGCGTTTCTTCCGTTTCTGGCGTTCGTTTGCGTGGTCATCGTCGGCTCCTCCAATGCCGTGAATTTGACGGATGGCCTCGACGGCTTAGCCATCGGCTGCACGGTTATCGCCGCGGGCGCGCTTACCGTGCTGACCTACGTCAGCAGCAACTCTCGCTGGGCCACGTACCTCGAAATTCAATACATTCCGCGCGTCGGCGAATTGACTGTGTTTTGCGGAGCGCTGGTCGGTGCGTCGCTCGGTTTCCTCTGGTACAACGCACACCCAGCAGAAATCTTCATGGGCGATGTAGGCTCGCTCTCGCTTGGCGGAACTCTCGGCACAATAGCGGTCATCATCAAACAGGAGATTCTTTTGTTTTTCGTGGGCGGCATCTTCGTCATCGAAGCGCTCTCGGTGATCTTGCAGGTGGGCTCGTTCAAGCTGCGCGGCAAGCGCATCTTCCGAATGGCGCCTATCCACCATCATTTTGAGCTGTTGGGATGGAGCGAATCAAAGGTCATTGTGCGGTTTTGGATCGCTGCCCTTGTTTTTGCTTTGTTTGCGCTGACGACGCTGAAGTTGAGGTAGCCCGCATTTGAAGCCAGACGGGCGTGGAAAGGAACAATGCCGAGTGGAATTGAGTTGCGGGGAAAGCGCGTGCTGGTGGTTGGGCTGGCGCGGACAGGCGTGGCGACGTCCCTCTTCTGCGCAGCGCGAGGCGCGCGCGTGACCGCAACGGATTCCCGTACAGAAAACGAGATCGGCGAGGCAATTGCCAAATTAAAAGACGCGGGAGTAGCGCTCGAACTTGGCTGCCATCAAGAGAAGACGTTTCTCGAACAAGACTTGATCATTCCGAGCCCAGGCGTTCCCGCCGATGAAAAGCATTTGCAGGCGGCGCGCACGAAAGCCATTACGATTTGGAGCGAGATTGAACTGGCATACCGCTTCATGAAAGGCCGCTTAATAGGGATCACCGGTTCGAACGGCAAGACCACAACGACCTCGCTCGTCGAACACATTTTGAAGACGGCTGGAATGCAGACCATCCTCGCGGGAAATATTGGAACGCCACTCATCGGCTGTGTGGACGAGATGAAAGACGATACATGCACAGTAGTTGAACTAAGCAGCTTCCAACTCGAGCTCATCGACACGTTTCGCCCAAACATCGGCGTGTTTCTGAATTTGACGCCCGACCATCTCGACCGCCATAGCAACTTCGAAGCGTACGGCGCCGCGAAAGCGCGCCTGTTCGAGAATCAAACCGGTGAAGATGCCGCCATTCTGAACGCGGACGACGCCGCGACGACGCCTTACGCTCCCTCACTTCCGCGCGTGTACTGGTTCAGCAGGAAACAACGGGTCGCGCAGGGCGCGTACGTTCGCAGGGAGGAAATTGTTTTTCGACAAAACGGTGCCGAAGAAATCCTCCTAAAACTGGAAGACATTCCGCTCGCCGGTTCACACAACGTCGAGAATGTTTTAGCGGCCGCTGCCGCCGCTCGGCTTGCAGGTGCACCCTCCGCGGCGATTGCAAAAGGCGTGCGCTCTTTCGCTGGAGTGGAGCACCGTCTGGAATTCGTGGCTGAGATCGCAGGCGTGCGCTACTACAACGACTCCAAAGCGACCAACGTGGATGCCACTCTCAAAGCCCTCGATGCATTTCCCGGCCGCATCCTAATCATCCTCGGCGGCAAAGACAAGGGAAGCGACTACACAGCGCTGCAAAAGCCGTTGAGGGAAAAAGCGATTCTAGCGCTGCTGATCGGCGCAGCAGCTGAGAAAATCGAAAAGCAAATTGCAGGAAGTGTAGCGCTCGACCGCGCGGAAACGCTCGAGCGCGCCGTTGAAACCGCTTCACACGCCGCGCAACGCAGCGACATCGTGCTCCTCGCGCCTGCCTGCGCCAGCTTCGACCAGTTTCAAAATTACGAGCACCGCGGACGCGTCTTCAAAGATTTAGTGAAGCAACTCGAAAAGCAAGCCGCTGGTGCGACTTCCGGGAAAAGGTGAACGAACGTGCCAAGACGTCTGGAAATGGACCGCTGGCTATTTGGTGTGACGGTAGTGCTCTGCCTGCTCGGCGCCGTGATGATTTTCAGCGCTTCCGCAGTCACCGCGGAAAAAGAGTACACGCACTCGTATTATTTTCTGATCCGGCAAGCCGCCTGGCTGATTCTCGGTCTCTTGGGAATGTTCGCTCTAATGCGTAAGGATTACCGTCGCTTGCGTCAGCCTGCCGTTGTTTACACGACCGTCTGCGTGGTCCTGCTCCTCTTGGTCGGCACTTTTTTTCTGGACAAGTCCCACGCCACGCATCGCTGGATTCGCTATGGCCCCATTGGAATTCAGCCATCCGAATTAGCGAAGCTGGCCGTGATTCTCTATCTCGCCTGGTTTCTCGATCAAAAGCGGCGCAACAAAACCGCCATGGAGTTTTGCAAACAGGATTTTCTCCAGACGATTCTCCCCGCCGCCGGCCCAGTGCTGATCTGTGTATGTTTAGTTTTGGCGCAGCCCGATCTAGGCACGGCTATGGACATCGTTCTGGTAGCCACAACGATTCTATTTGCCGCCGGACTCTCCTGGAAATGGATCGCTGCGGGGTTCGCAACTTCGTTGCCAGTCCTCTATCTTTTGATCACACTCGTGGCC
>DATEWL010000669.1:0-6708 GCA_035258025.1 Candidatus Acidiferrum sp.
TATCGTCGTCATCGTCTTCGTCGTCGGGATCGACGCGAGATGCTTGGGAGCCGTCATTAGGGACATCCGGGTCGCCAACGACGAAATGATCCATCGGCGCGTCGACCGCAAAGAGATCCTTCGAACGATCCGCGCCGACGCGGTCTTCGACTTTGGCGCGGTCTAGCTCGCGCTCCCAGGTGTCGGTCAGCGTTTGATACATATAGCCGGCGATGACCAGCGAATCCGTAGGCTGCCAGGGCTGCGGTTTGTATTTGAGGAGAGTAAATTCCAGCGGCAAGGCGTTCTGATGTTGTTGGATGAATGCATTCACGCCGCGGGCGTAGGCTTCCATCAATGAGCGCGAATCCTTATCCATCGCGGCGTAGTCTCGTTCCGCTGCGCGGGAAAAGCCGAACGTGCGGAATTGCTTGTCGGATTTGAGCGCGAGGGGGCCGACAATTTCTGAAAGTTGGCCGCGCGACGCTCGGCGCATCAAATCGAGCTGCCAGAGGCGGTCTTGCGCCATTACGTAGCCTTGAGCTTCGACGGCATCCTGGAGGGAAGATGCGCGGATATGCGGGACGCCCCAGTTGTCGCGTTCTACGGCGACTTCCTTTTGCAGGCCGGGGAGCGAGATCGAGCCGTCAAGCTGTGGAAGCGGCCGGTAGATAAACCACCAAGCCGTCCCTCCGGCGACAAACGCAATAATCAGAAGTGTCCAGATAAGAAAACGAAGGATGGTCCGCAAGCAGTCTCCGGAACGTTCTAAGTAAAACATGAGTGTAGTGGACGCGCTTGGAGGGCGCAACCGGGCGGGCGCGCTTGGCGGCTGTGATAATCTATGAAGATATTCCTATGAGCATGTACAAACCAGTGCCAAGAGTGCCCGATTTCCCAACGATGGAGCGCGAGATGCTGCGCTTTTGGGAGGAGAATCGGGTTTTTCAGAAGCTTCGTGAAAAGAATGCTGGCGGTCCGCATTGGTCTTTCTTGGATGGACCGATCACCGCGAATAATCCGATGGGCGTGCATCACGCTTGGGGGCGCTCGCTGAAGGACATGTATCAGCGCTACAACGCGATGCGGGGAAGTGCGCTGCGGTATCAGAACGGGTTTGATTGCCAGGGATTGTGGGTGGAGGTCGAAGTCGAAAAGAGCCTGGGGCTCAAAACCAAGCGCGAGATTCGCGAGTTTGGCATCGAGAACTTTGTGCGGGCGTGCAAAGAGCGTGTGTTGACGTACGCGGCGCGGCAGACCGAGCAATCCATTCGTTTGGGATATTGGTGCGATTGGGATGACCCGAAAGTGCTGATTGCTTTGCGCGATGCGCTGGCTGACGGCGACCGCGTCGTCACTGCGAAATTGCCAAGCGGGCATACGGAGACGGCGCGGGCCAGCGAGATCGTACGGAAATTGGGGTCCGCCGAGTATGGCGGTAGCTACTTTACTTTTTCTGATGAAAATAACTACACCATCTGGTCTTTCCTGAAGAAATGCCACACGGAAGGCTTTATTTATCGCGGACACGACGTAATGCCCTGGTGCGGGCGCTGCGGAACGGGTCTTTCGCAAATGGAAGTGGCTGAAGGGCGCCGCATCACGACACATACTTCGGTTTTTGTGCGATTTCCGATTAAGGGCAAGGAACGAACTGCTTTGCTGATTTGGACGACGACGCCCTGGACGCTGACCTCCAATGTTGCCGTGGCCGTGAATCCGGAGATGACATATCTCAAGGTGAAGCACGGCGACTGGTTCTACTACATTGCGAAAGGTAACTTCGAACACGATCGCGTGCAGGATCTGCAAGTGGAGGGGAAGCACGAGACGCATAAGTTGGCCTCGATCCGAACCATTTTGAAGGGAAGCGGTGGCGTCGAGGTTGTCGAGGAACTTCCAGGGAAGGATCTGCTGGGAGTTACCTACCAGGGGCCGTTCGACGAACTCCCTGCGCAGAAAACATCGGGCGGGGTTTTCCCCTTCGGCGAGACTGGCGGTGGAAAAACCGCCGCCGAGGCTCATCGTGTGATTGCCTGGAAGGAAATCAGCGAAGCCGAAGGCACGGGACTTGTTCACATTGCGCCGGGTTGCGGCGCGGAAGACCAGCAGCTTGGCAAAGAGAATGGCATTCCATTTATCGCGCCGCTGGACGACAGTTCGGTTTTTCTGGACGGATTCGGGCAATTTACCAAGCGCAACGCCAATGAAGTTGCGGATGACGTGATTGCGGCGCTAAAGGCGAGCGGGATGCTCGTGGCGCGCGAGAAATATCCTCATGTGTACCCACACTGTTGGCGCTGCAAAGAAGAATTGGTGTTCCGGCCTGTCGACGAATGGTTTATCCGCATGGACTGGCGCGATCGCATCCAGCGCTTGGTACCGACGATAAAGTGGATTCCACCCGATGGCGAAGCGCGCGAGCTGGACTGGCTTCGCAACATGAGCGACTGGATGATTTCCAAGAAACGCTTCTGGGGACTTGCGCTGCCAATCTGGGTCTGCGGCGATTGCAGCCACTTCACCGTGATCGGGAGCAGGGAAGAGCTGAAGGAAAAAGCGGTTGAGGGCTGGGAAGTTTTCGAAGGAAATTCTCCGCACCGGCCATACATTGATGCGGTCAAAATTCGCTGCGAGAAGTGCGGCGGTTTGGCGCAGCGCACCGAAGACGTGGGCAATCCGTGGCTGGACGCGGGGATAGTGCCGTTCAGCACGATGCGGTACTCGACCGACAGAGCGTATTGGGAGAAATGGTTTCCTGCGGACTTGGTGCTCGAAAGTTTTCCTGGGCAGTTCCGCAACTGGTTCTATTCGATGCTGGCTATGAGCGCGATGATCGACGGGCGCGCTCCGTTCAAGGCGCTGCTAGGGCACGCGCTCGTTCGCGATGCGCGCGGCGAGGAGATGCACAAGTCCAAGGGCAACTCGATCGCATTTGACGAAGCGGCCGAGGCGCTGGGCGCCGAGGTGATGCGGTACATCTACACCGAGCAAAAGACTGCGCAGAATCTCAACTTTCCCGATCTTCACCCCACCGGCAACGTGGGACAAACGATTGATGGCGATGCCCGGCGGAAGCTTTTGACCTTCTGGAACTGTTATAGCTTTTTTGTGATGTATGCCGGTGCGGACAATTGGAAGCCAGGCGGGGCGCCAGTTTCAATTACCAACGAATTGGATCGCTGGGTCATAAGCAAGCTGCAGCGACTCGTGTCCGAGGCCAACGCCGCGTTCCAAAACTACGAGCACTACAAGTTGATCGAGGCCTTTCAGGCATTTGACGAAGAATTCTCTAACTGGTATTTGCGCCGTTCGCGACGGCGTTTCTGGAAGAGCGAGCCGGACGCTTATCAAACTCTTTATGAGGTGCTGACGACCGTCACTCGCGTCATGGCTCCGGCGCTGCCTTTCTTGACTGAGGACATCTACCAAAATCTTGTTCGTTCCGTCGATCGATCGGCCCCAGAGTCCGTTCACCTGACCGAGTATCCGCAAGTGAATGCTTCACTTGTCGACGAAGCTCTTGAGCACAGCATTGCGGCGGTGATCCGCATCAAAAACCTCGCCCTGAGCCTCCGTACGCAGAGCAAGGTGAAGATTCGCCAACCACTGAGCATGCTCTACGTGCGGCCTAAGGATGCCGCCGACCGGCGTGTCCTGGAAAAGTCCGACTATGTCGCGCAGATTCTGGAAGAGACCAATTTGAAGCAGCTCGTTCTGATTGACGACGAGAAGACGCTAGTGAGAGTGCGTCTCAAGCCGGATGCCAAGAAGATTGGCCCGCGCGCGGGAAGATACTTGAAAGCCATTGGAGAGGCTTTGGAGAACGCCGATCCTGCGCAGGTCCTCAAGGGCGGGCCGTATTCGCTCAAAGTGGCGGATCAGACGTTCGAACTTGCTCCCGAAGAGATCGTAACCTTCTTTGAGGGCCCGGAAAACCTCAAGTGCAGCCTGGAACAAGGAACTTTTCTGGCACTCGACACGACCTTGACGCCAGAACTGTTGCAAGAAGGCCTGGCGCGAGACTTCAACCGCATGTTGCAGGACCAGCGCAAAGCTCTGAACCTGGACATTTCCGATCGCATAGTCGTTAGGTATTCCGCCTCGCCGCGCATCGCGGAAGCCATCACGACGCACGAAGCATTTCTGCGGAACGAGCTTCTTGCCGAGCGCCTGGAAATGAGCCCCTCCCAGAACGGCGGCGTGAAGCTGGCGCTCAGCGGAGAAGATATTTTTGTCACCATTACGCGTGTGTAGAGTGAGCACGCGCGTCTCGCGCACCGCGCGCGTACTGCTACAATGCCGCTAGGGGATTCCTGAGAAGCTATGTTTGCTGTGCGGCTAATCGGTGTGCTGGCGCTCGTCGCTCTGAACGGCTTTTTCGCCGCGGCGGAGTTTTCCCTCGTTGCCGTGCGGCTTTCCCGTATTCGTCAGCTTGTAGCAAAAGGCGACATTCGTGCTCGCGTCGTCGAGCGTTTGCTGGCGGATTTGCACCGCGTCGTGTCTGGCGTGCAAGTCGGCATCACGCTGACGAGCCTGGCCATTGGTGCGCTCGGCGAAGCTACACTTGCAACAGCATTGCAACAAATCTGGCACGGCGCAATTGGCACGCGCACGGCATTTTTTGCGCACGCGATTGCGTTGGGTTGCGCATTCGCTTTACTCAGCGCGATGCACGTCGTGCTTGGTGAGCTGGTGCCAAAGACCGTCAGCCTCGCGAAAGCAGAGCGCGTGGCGCTTCTTATTGCTCTTCCGTTCCAGTGGTTTCTGCAGACGTTTCGCTGGGCTATCGATCTGCTGGATGGCATGTCCAGTGTGATCGTAAAAGCCATGGGTGTTTCGTCTCCGCAGAGTCCCGGCAGTGCGCACTCGACGGAAGAGCTGCAAATCCAGATCCAGCAGGCGCGCGAACGCGGGTTGATCGCGCCTGGCGAGGAAAAATTCATCGTGAGCGCCATCGAGCTCGGACAAGTGCAGGTCCGCGAGATCATGGTGCCCCGGCCGGATATGCACACGCTTCCCGTGGAAGCGACGATCGACGAAGTCATGCGCGTGTTTGCCACTTCTCAGCGCTCGCGCATCCCCGTTTATCGCGGCTCGGGCGATCACATTCTCGGTTTCGTTCATATCAAGGATATGTTGTGGATTCTGCTCGACCGGGAGCGGCGGTTGGAAGAAAACCTTCCGCCGCCCTCTTTCGACTTGCGGCGTGTGTTACGCGAAGTCTTGATCGTACCAGAAACAAAACCCGCGAGTGAGCTGCTCCAAGAGCTTCGCACGCGACACATTGGCATGGCGATGGTTGTCGACGAGTTTGGCAGCATTCTGGGGCTAGTGACGCTGGAAGACATAATGGAACAGGTGGTCGGCGAGATTCATGATGAGTTCGACGTCATCGAACGCCCGCTGACACTTGCCGACGGTGCGGTTATTTTTGATGCAGCTCTCAATGTTCGCGATTTGGACGCGCAGTACAACATTTCGTTGCCGGAAGATCCGGCGTACGCGACCGTGGGCGGATTCGTCCTAGCGCAACTCGGGTTTATTCCTCGCGGCGGAGAAAGCTTTGAGTATGGACAGTTTCGTTTCACCGTCGTGGAAATGGACGGCCGTCGCGTGGCGCGCGTGAAAATCCAGCGAGTCCGGCCGTCGAATGAAGAGAAGAGCGCGGAAACTTCCCCGAGCGCCGAGACGACGGCTCGCGCATCGAAAGCCGCGGCGGCGGAACAGTAGCTAACCGGTGAGAGTGCCAGCATGGACAACGTTCGGCGGTATGAACGTTGAGTTTCGTGAGGCCTCCAATAGACAATGAACGCGTGAGTCCCCAAAAGCACCGGATCGCCGATTACCTGCGGCCTAAAACGGTGGCGATGTTGCTGCTGGGGTTTTCCTCAGGCCTTCCCTTTTATCTGGTCGGCAATACGTTCGGCTACTGGCTGCGCGATGAACACACCTCGCTGACGGCGATCGGGTTTCTTTCCTGGGTGGGCATCGCCTATTCGCTGAAGTTTCTGTGGGCGCCCTTGATGGATCGCGTCGACTTGCCGTTGTTTAAGCGGCTTGGCCATCGGCGCGGATGGATGATGTTCTCCCAGATCGTCGTCGGTCTTGCACTTTGCGCCATGGGCGCAACTGGCACGAAAGTGGGACTCGGCCGGCTTGGCGCTTGTGCGCTCATCGTCGCGTTTGCCTCATCGACACAAGACATTGTGGTCGATGCTTGGCGAATTGAATCAGCAGACGACGGAGATGAACAAGGGCTCCTCGCGTCTGCCTATCAGCTCAGCTACCGCCTGGCGCTCCTGTGTGCGGATTCCGTTATCCTCATCGTAGCTGGGGCCGTGGGCTGGCGCATGTCCTACGGTATCTACGGTGCGTGTATGGCCATTGGAATGATCGCGACCTGGTTTGCGAAGGAGCCGGGGCGCGCGAGTGTGGTGCCGGATGAAAAGCGCGAAGCCCCGCTTTGGCGGCGTTTCTTCGACGCGATTGTGGGACCGTTCATCGCCTTCTTCCGCGCGCACGGCTGGCTCGCGCTAGTGATGTTAGCGGCCATCAGCCTCTACCGGTTGCCGGACTTCATTATGGGCCCGATGGCGAATCCCTACTACCACGACCTCGGCCTTACGAAGCAAACGGTCGGAGCGGTGCGCGGATCCATCGGGCTAATCGCAACGTTTGCAGGCATCGCCGCGGGCGGATTCTGCTCGCTGAAGCTTGGCTACATGC
>DATEWL010000670.1:0-4216 GCA_035258025.1 Candidatus Acidiferrum sp.
TTCTGATCAACGGAACCTTCAACCACGACTTCGACATTCAAGCTCTCTTGATGCAGTTGAAGGCGAAGCTGGCGCGTACCTCGCGCCTGGTAGTGGTTCTCTACAATCCGTACCTGCGCTGGGCCTACTATCTCACGAACCGCATGGGAATTCGCAAGGGCGACCTGCCGAGCACGTTTGTGACGCGGGTCGATCTCGAAAACATTGCGAAGGTGGCGGGATTTGAGATCGTGCGTCAGCGGCAAGCAGTCTATTGCCCGTGGAAAATGCTGGGCCTCGGGACAATCATTAACCGCGTGATGCCGCTGGTACCGCTGGCGCGCTGGCTGAGCTTCACGTCAGTCGTCGTGATGCGGCCGTTGGTGCCGTCGTCGCAGCAGGGCGTCTCTTGCGTCATTCCCGCGCGCAACGAACGCGGAAACATCGAGAATGCGTTGAAGCGCTTCCCAGACCTGGGACGCGAGGCGGAAATTATTTTTGTCGAGGGCCACTCGACGGACGGAACCTGGGAAGAAATTCTGCGCGTCTCGACAGTGTACCGCGACCAGTTCCGCATTCTGGCCGTGCAACAGCCCGGCAAAGGCAAAGCGGACGCGGTACGTCTGGGCTTTTCGCATGCGCGAGAAGATTTGCTGGTAATTTTGGACGCCGATCTGACCATGCCGCCAGAAATGCTCACGCGCTTTAGCTATGCCTACGACCAGGGGCATGGTGATTTCATCAACGGGTCGCGGCTTGTCTATCCGATGGAAGGCGCGGCGATGCGCTTCTTGAACCGCATGGGCAACATTTTCTTCGCGAAAATGCTCAGCGCCGTCTTGGATGTGCGCCTGGGCGATTCGCTGTGCGGCACGAAGCTTGTCACGCGGCATGACTATGAACGCATGGTCGCGTGGCGAAGGGACTTTGGCGAGTTCGATCCGTTCGGCGATTTTGAGCTTCTCTTCCCTGCGGCGGAGTTGGGCCTGGAAATCGTGGATGTGCCCGTCCGCTATCTGGCGCGCACTTATGGCGAAACAAACATTCAGCGATTCCGGCATGGACTCCAACTCTTGAAAATGACATGGGTAGGCCTTGTGCGCATCAAAATGGGATTTCGGAAGAAGCGGCCGACCAACACAGGGACCGAAGCACAACAGGTTTAGCCGAGGACTCTTTTGGAGCAGAGCAAGTCGACGTAACCAGAGCGTTCGGCGGCGGCATCGATCGCGCGATTATCTTCAGCGAGCGTAGTGGCGGCACGAGTCAAAATGTGGAGCTTATAGCCAGCGGAACGAAAAAAATCGATCAACTTTGACGGCTCGAATCCGAGTTCGCGCATACCTTCGGGCGCGTACTCGAAAGCAATACACATCGCTGGAAACTTCTCGACAGTTTTGCGCATGCCCTCGCAAACAGCAAGTTCGTAGCCCTGCACATCGATTTTGATGAGAGAAATGTTCTGCAGATTTAGGGCCGCAACAAAGTTGTCCACGCTGGTGACCGAAACCGTCGTGATTTTTCCGCTAGATGGCCATGAGGTTTTGAACTGCTCCGTGACCACGCGATGATCGGCCGAGTGCTCTTCGTTGTGCCAAAACTCAAGTGAGCCATCCGCGCTGCCAACGGCCATGTTGAAAATCTCCACCGCATCGCCAAGATTCTTGCGGCGAATGACTTCTCCAAGCGTCGCAAAGCTGGCCGTGTCCGGTTCAAACGCGTAAACCTTACCCGGCGGCTTGATCGCAGCGGCAAACACGCACGCCGTATAACCGATGTTCGCACCGATATCGAGAATATCTCCACCGGCAAACAGTTCTGGGCTGCGGCGCCCGAGCGCCCAGAAGGGATCTTCGTACCAACGCTTGTAAAGAAAATATGCAAAAAGAAAGAGTCTTTTGAACAGCGGTATCTCGAAGAGTTTCGCGGCGCGCACGAGGTTGTAGACGCGCGTGAAAATATTTGAGGACGATTTATTGCTCATGTGTTGCGCGGCTTCCCGTCGAGATCATTTCGTACCGTTGCCCTCGCCCTGGGTTGGGGTGGTTTTCTCCAATACAAGCAAAACTCGCAAAGCCGCAACGCGTCGCCAAAGAGGCGCCGTGGCGCGCTCGAATTTCGATAGCGCGGGATATAGGGACTCCGGCAAAAAATTCATCAGTTTGAAGCCGCCACTGAGCAAATAGGCAAACAAGCAAAACGGCTCGAGCGCCAGAAGCTTGAGTTCCGGCAAAGAACTGAGAGTGGTTGAGCGACTCTTGGGCCCGAAGAGGAGGTATGGGATCGCCTGATTACCGTCAAACGCCAATTTTTCAAGAGCTTCTCCGGATGGATTCACAATCCAGGGCGTTTCAGAAAGATCGCAACGCTCCTGGTGCAAAAAACGGAAAATGAAGTAAGAAAAAGGCGTGATCCACGGTTCGATAAGAATCAGGCGGCCGCCAGGAATCAGAACGCGTGAGACTTCGCCAAGGAAAATCATGGGCGTGGCGAGGTGATGCAGCATGTCCAGCCCGAAGACGTTCGCAACGCTATGCGAACGAAACGGGAGTTGCTGCGCGTCGGCGATAGCATCGAGCCAAGGACACCAGATAAGGTCGGTCGAAACAATCTCTGACTCGAACTGTTTGAAAAAACCGGGACCGGCGCCAACTTCAACCGAAAGTCCGCCTGGTTTGCGAGAGGCCAGCATCCGCGTGAAAAATTCCTCGTTGTATACGCGCCGCAGAATGGGCTTTTGGTCCCAAACGCGGCGGTGCCGGAGAAGCTGCTCGTGAGCTTGCGTATCGATGGCCACTGTGCGTTTTTTGATTGTACTGAGTTCGACGGCGGCAAGGATGAGAAGCTCGCGGGATTGTTCGGTTGTCGTTATCAAAAGAAGACTGGCGCGAGGGCCGGTAACTAATCCTGTTGCTGTCTTTTCGCGGTGCAAGTGAATCTCATACAGTTTTGATAGGCTGATCTGACCGTGAGTTCCCTTTCAACAACAGGCGAAGAACAGAACGCTGGCCCGGATTCTTCGAGTTCGGTGAAACCGATAGACTGGCGGCTGATCGCCTTTCTAGCCGTGTTGCTCGCGCTGGGAACGGCCGCGGTGTACGCGCCCGCAATGCGCAACGGGTTCGTCAATCTGGACGATCCGGATTACGTCACGCGCAATCCGCATGTTTTGGCGGGATTGACTTGGGCGGATATCCGGTGGGCGCTTGGCTCCAGCTATCCTTCCTCGAATTGGCATCCTCTGACCTGGATTTCGCACATGGCCGATGTGCAGATGTATGGAAGAAATCCCGCTTGGCATCACTTCACGAGCGTGCTGCTGCATATCCTGGGCGTGGTGCTTCTCTTTCTTCTGATCGAACGTGCAACAGCGCGCCCACTACGAAGCGCAGCAGTCGCGGCGCTGTTTGCGGTGCAGCCTTTAAATGTCGAAGCAGTTGCGTGGATCTCCGAGCGCAAATCCGTGCTCTGCGTTTTGTTTTTTCTGCTGGCGATCGGAGCATACGGCTGGTATGCGAAAAAACCGAGCGTCGGACGATATCTCTGGGTAGTTTTATTTTTTGGTTTGGGAATTACAGCCAAGGTCATGGTGATTCCCTTCCCGTTTGCGTTGCTGCTGCTGGATTACTGGCCGCTGGGGCGGCTTCCAGGAACAGACGCGAATGGAAACCCACGCAAGTTTTTTGCGGCGTTGCGTGCGCTGGTGATCGAAAAGATTCCTCTCTTCGTAATGGCGGCTGCGGGCGGTGCCGTGACCGTTTACGTGCATTCGCGCGAGCACGCGCTGACAGCAACGATGCCGTTTGGCTGGCGATTCAAAAACGCGATTTTTTCTTACGTGGCGTACCTGGGAAAAGCAATTTGGCCGGTCGGGCTCGCGCCGTATTATCCGCATCCGGAAAACACCCTATCGTGGGCTATCGTCGCTCTCTCGGGCCTCGCACTGGCCGCAATCACTTTGATGGTTTGGCGATTCCGAGAGCGCAAATATTTGATGATGGGCTGGCTGTGGTATCTGGGGACGATGTTGCCGATGATCGGGTTTATCCAAACAGGCCGGCAAGGGATGGCAGACCGGTTCATGCACATTCCGATGATGGGTTTGCTCTTTGCTTTGGTTTGGCTGATCGGAGATTTGGCCGCGGAGAAGCGTTGGCCGAAAGAAATCGTGGTGGCGATTTTTCTACTAGCGCTAGCGCCGTTCACTGCGCTGACGATCAAGCAGATCAGCTACTGG
>DATEWL010000671.1:0-8394 GCA_035258025.1 Candidatus Acidiferrum sp.
CTCCTTGGCTTCATTCTGTTGCGGACCGCGTTTCTCACCACGATTGAAACGCCCGAGCCGCGCTACGTGCTCGTGTGCTTCCCGGCGGTCTTCGCGCTGGCCGGACAGGTTTTCGCCCGGTCTGCCAAACCACGCGATTTAGATTAACGTTCGAGTCTGCCGAATTATTTTTCTTCGACAGGTTCGGGATGAATCGTAACGCGATAAATTTGCGGAAAATGCGCCTTGACTCGGTCCTCCAGTGTGGCAGTCACATCGTGGACCTGGGTAATCGGCAGCGCGCCTCGCATCGTGCAATGGCAGGAAGCCATAATGTGGTGTTCCACCTGGCGGACGCGCACGTCGTGACAATTCACGAGCTCGTCGAATTCCGAAGGCAAGCCGTTCAAAAAATCCTCAATCGATCGGGAGAGCTGCTTCATTTCGCCGGCGCCTGCGTCGGGAGTGGCGATGTGGCGGCCGAGCGGCTCGATATGAATGTTCACGTCCGT
Organism: Candidatus Acidiferrum sp.; assembly: GCA_035258025.1. Classification (GTDB taxonomy): domain Bacteria; phylum Acidobacteriota; class Terriglobia; order Acidiferrales; family UBA7541; genus Acidiferrum. The sequence goes on from DATEWL010000671.1 coordinate 492, forward strand.
CGCGCCGTCGCGCAGCTTGCGAATTCCTTCTTCGAGTGCCGTGGCTTGGCGATGAGCGTCTCGCAGACTCAAGTTTTCGTCCACTTCGAGATGGAGCTCGATGAATAGTTGCCCGGCGTGCTGCAGCGCCGTGACGTCGTGAATGGCCAACCCCATGCGCTGCGCAACCGCGCGAATCGCTTCAAACAAGTGTTCACCCTGCGGAGCGCGGGGTTCGGCGTGCACCATAACGTCCGAAGGGACAATCTCGCCGATGCGCTTCTCGATGGCGTCGCTGAGCGCATGCACTTGTTCGAGGCTGGCTGTCCGTGCGACGCTGACGGTGGCATCGACGAAATGCCGGTTGCCCGCGCGCCTTACGCGCACGCGATCGACGTCCAAGACCCCGTCCATCCGTCCTACGGCCATGGCGATTTCCTGCTGCAAACCCTTGGGAGCAACATCAAGCAGAGCATCCAGCGTTCGTTTGCCGAGCTGCGAACCGACCCACAGAATAATGGCGGCGACGGCGAGGCCTGCCAGCGCGTCCGCGTAGGCCAGCCACGGCAGGTTCCAGGTTTCGCCTGCCCAGACGAGCCCGATGCCGGAGATGACCACGATGGTGCTCCACACATCCGTTGAGAAGTGGAGTGCGTCGGCTTCCAGCGCGTCGCTCGAATATTTCTGCGCAACGTGCTTAAGCGCACGTGCACGAGTCACATCAATGGCCAGCGCAACGAGAAGGACGAGAATCGCGGTGACGCTCGGCTGGATGTGCACGCTGTGGAAGAAGAGCCGGTCAAACGCTTCGTAAATGATGTACAGCGCGGTGAGGAGAAGCAGAGCCGTCTCGACGAATGCGGAGAAATTTTCGAACTTGCCGTGGCCGTAAGGATGCCGTTCGTCGGCCGGTTCATCCGAGACGCGCACGGAAAGAAATGTGATCACCGCTGCGAGCAGGTCGAGTCCGGAATGAAGCGCCTCGGAGAGAACGCCCAGGCTTCCCGTGCGGAGGACGAGAAAGGCTTTCAAGGAAACCAGCAGCACGGCCGAGCCTACGCTCAGCAGTGCCGCCCTGCGCTTCTCGCGCGCTTCCTCGTTTTGCCGAGCCACCATCACCGTCTGACTAGACTACCTCAAGTGTCGGGACTTTCCGTACTCTGGGACGAATGGGCGCATGCGGCTTTCGGTCGCGCCATCACCGGCAGGCGCGCGCCGTAATGCTCCACCCCACCAGAGGAGCGCGTGCGAAACAGGTCTTGGCGTGGCATTTTCGTTCCGAGCACGCGTATTACTCTTGGCACTTGCCGTCTGAGCTAAGACAGGGTATTTTCACGCAGCGTTGGGGAGCCCTCCTTATGACCGTTTATCTCCGGACTGCTGTCCTTTCTCTTGTAGGAATGTGCGCGTTCGCGCCGCGGTACTTCACTCAGGCGCCAGCGGCTTCGCCCGCCGCGACCGCATGGAACGCGCTTTCCGCTCCGGCGATGGACCCTGCCAAACTGGCTCATGCCGAAAATGTCGACATCATACGCGACCATGTCCGCATCAATCTGACGGACGGCGTTATTCAGTTTACCCAGCCCGTCAACGGCGTCGTTTTCGGCGCTGTCTTCCACGGCAAAGGCCGGCTGCTGGCAGAGCCGCCGAATCCGCAAGAGGCTCAGCAGCTTCGCCTATTTACAAAGCAGGACAGGCTCAACGTGGAGTTTACCGACGCCACGTTTAGCTTCACGGATGGCTTGTTCGAGGAAGTCGCCAAGCAAGTGAAGTGGCAAGGCTCCGGCACAACTGCCGATGACATTTATGCGAAACGCCAAAAAGAGCGCGAGGATTTGGGTGAATCGTCCATGCCGCGCCTGCTGCAAAGCATTTTGTCGGCGGATCGCGCCCGCACCGCATACTTTCTCGCGGATCTGAAAACCGACAAGAGCTGGGTGGAAGTCCACGATGATGCGATGGATCCTGAAGATATCGGGGTTGGGCGCTGGGTGGATGTTGGGCCGTTCAAAATATTCGACACCTGGATGAGCTTCCCCGCCGGAAGCCGGACGAGCGCCGACGCCTGGAAAGATCCGCAAGCCAAGGAAGACTTCGTTATTCGCAGCTATAAGATTGACGCTGCGGTGACGTCAGGTGCGGATCTGAACGGCACCGCGCACCTGAATCTCGAGCCGCGGCTTGCAGGACAAAGCGTGCTGATCTTCAACCTCGATGCCAATCTGCGCCTCGAATCAGTCAAGGACTCCAGCAACAATGCACTGGCGTTCTACCAGTCGCGAGAAACAAAAGACCGCTACCAGTCCTACGGCGATTATGTAGCTGTGATTCTTGCGCAACCGCTAGCCGTGGGGACGCCGCTATCGCTCGATTTTCGATATGGCGGGAAACGCGCGATTCGCAAGGCTGGCAGCGGAAATTATTTCTGCGAAAGTTCGGGATGGTATCCCGAAAGGCCGAATAGCTTTTCGGCGCGCGCGGATTTTGATTTAACATTTCACAGTCCGAAAAATTCGGTGTTGGTGGCCACGGGAGAGAAAACCAGCGACACGGTCGACGGAGGCACCAGAATTACAACTTGGAAGAGCGAGATTCCCCTGGCCGTGGCGGGATTCGCCTACGGCGATTACAAAGTCACCAACGACAAAGCGGGAGATGTTGTTATAGACGTTTATGCGAACCGCGAGCTCGATGATGTGATGACGCAAGTGCAGCGTTATTTTGAGTCTGGCCCGGGCGCGCAACAGGCCGCGGTCGGTTCGATGTCGCCTTCCAATATGGCCAAAACCATGGGGACGGAGATCGCTAACTCCGTGCGTGTTTTTTCGGCGTGGTATGGTCCTTTCCCTTACAAGCACCTCTCCGTGACCAGCCTGCCAATCAGCTACTCTTATGGCCAAGGCTGGCCGGGGCTCCTCTACTTGTGGTCTGCTTCCTTCTTGGATTCCACGCAGCGCAACGCCATCGGCATCCGGGATCAAACCGCGGTCACCGACTTTTTCCGCGGCCACGAAACATCTCACCAATGGTGGGGGCACCGCGTGGGATGGAAGAGCTACCACGACCAGTGGCTCTCCGAAGGATTCGCGGAGTTTTCGGGCGATCTTTACGTGCAGTATCGCCAGAACATGAAGGAGTATCTCGTCCGCTGGCGCAAAGAAAAAGAGTTGCTGCACACCCATGACGTCAACGGACACGAGGTCGAATCTCTCGGACCAATCTGGATGGGCCAGCGCATCCGCTCCTCGATAACTGGGCCGGGATCGTATCAAGACTTGATTTACTCGAAAGGCGGCTACGTCCTGCAGATGCTGCGCATGCAGATGATGAATCCACGCGACCCAGATCCGGAACACGCGTTCAAGGAAATGATGCAGGACTACTGCAAGACGTTCGACAACAAGGCGGCATCCACGGAGGATTTCAAAGACATCGTGGAGAAGCACATGACGCACGGCATGGATCTTGATGGAAACCACAAAATGGACTGGTTCTTCAACCAGTACGTTTACGGGATGGGCGAGGCACAGTACACGTTTCATGCCACAGCAGAAGCCACGACGGACGGGAAAACGCATATCAAGGGAGAAATCACCCGCGCCGGAGTCCCGGACACCTGGAAGGATGCCGTGCCCCTGTATGCCCATATCGGAGATAAGACGGTAAAAATGGGATTGATCTCCATAAAACATGCAAGCGAGCCGTTTGACTTCGCAATCCCCGGCAAAATCGACCGCGTCTCGATCAACGACTACGAAGACCTGCTGGCAGAGGTGAAGCAATGATTTTCTAATGGCGAAATTTCAGGACTTTGCGCGAGAAAGGAAGCGAAGCGCCAGCGAGTTCATGCAATAACGCAAGCCGGTGGGTTTAGGCCCGTCGTCGAAGACGTGGCCCAGGTGCGCCTCGCAGAGAACGCAACTCACCTCATCGCGGCGCATTCCAAAACTCAGATCTATTTTGGTTACGACGTTTTCTTTGGCGATGGGCGCCCAGAAACTTGGCCAACCCGTGCCGGAATCGAATTTCGTATCGGAGCTGAAGAGCGCGTTGGCGCAGCAGACGCAGCGGTAAAGGCCTGGCTCGTGGTTGTTGTAATAGGCTCCGCTGAAGGCCCGCTCGGTGTCTGCACGGCGAGTGACATCAAATTCGTCAGAACTTAGAGCGTGACGCCAATCCGCGTCGGTTTTGACAACCTTAGGCACCGTCTCCACGCCCAAGCGAGTCCCGTCGTCTGCGAAACTCACGATTTTCACGGGAGCGGAATCGCTCTTTGCGGGCTTATTATCTGCAAGCGCAAAACGGCAGGCGCGCTGAACGCCGATGAGCAGACCGTAGGCGCCAAGAGTTGCGGTGCCAAAAATAAAGCCGCGGCGAGTTAGGTCGTTCATGTTCAGAAGCTTCGCAGGCGCGCAAGTCCACGCAATGTCTTAATCCCGGTCAGTCCGCGGTGATCGGCGGTGCGGGCAGCAAGGGCAGCCGCTTAGGCTCTCCGCGCGCGCCGCGTACTTCCAGGTCATCGAAAAGGAGCGACGGAGCTACGAGCGAGGCGGGCAATCCGCTTTGCGCCGAACCGAACGCGCCGAGCGCCGTGCCCGCGAAACCCGATACCTGGCTCTGCATGTAGTTATAGACAAAGTCGTCGTTGCCGATGCCGCCGAGATTCCGCAGCATGCGCGTGTTTAGGCCGATGATGCGCGCTCCGCGAATCATCTCTTCACGTCCGTCTTCCGGATAGATTTTGTAGACGATCAGCGGGAGACGATCTCCCGTTCCGGCGCCGCCGCCAAAGCTCGCCAGCAATTCGGAGAAGTCATCCTGATGAAGCAAGCTGATGGAAGGATTATCCATCTCCCGGACCACCAGGCAGTAAGGCAATTTTTCCGAACGGCAGGCGTCGAGAAACTTTTTCTTCAAATCGGATGGCGATAGCGTCTCCGACGATTTGAAAAACAGATTGCTCATGGTGGGCTTGGCGTCATTCAAAAACGCCGAGCGGCCGTGGCCGTTGGAAATGTCAGAGTCTGGACCCGGGCGCCGAGACATCAAAAGCTCTTTGGCGTTGCCGTTATCCACAATCGTGACTTTTTCCGCGCGGACTCCTTCATCATCCACGGCGTAAGCACCCAGCAAAGCTGTTCCGTGAGACTCCTTCGCGCTTGGGTCGTCCACCAAGGAAACGCCCGGCGGCAGAACACGCGCACCCATGCGGCCCACCCAGTCGCTCTTTCCGCCCAACCCGGTAAGGAGTTGTTCCATGACAGGCGTAAAGGAAACCGGCGGCCGAGCGCCATTGATCGCAGGCGTCAACACTTGGGCTAGAAGCGGCGCAGCGGCGCGCGCTTCAAAAAGCACGGGTCCGGTGTAATCCTGTGCTGGCGGCGCGGCGCGAAGGGCCATCAGCTCACTGCCGGTAACGTTCAACGCTTTCTTAACCGCATCCACGCTCGGCAGATCAGCAGGCTTCGGAGCGTACGCGGCGTACATATGGTTGATCTGCATGCCATCGTCGGCAAGCGTGTTCATGCCCGACTCAATCGCAGCAAAGGAGCGGTTCGTACGGATTTCCGTGCCCTCGCTGGTGAGCAAATATTCCGTGGCATAAACGAGATAGTACGTTACGCGCGATTCGTAGATTTGCGGAAAGGCGCGGAGGGTGGCGGAGGTTTCGCGGGCTTCCTGCTCCCAGTTGCGATCGCTCCAGTCTGGCGTAACCAGCGGATCGATGAGCTGCAGCGGGGCGGCCTTCGCAAAATCGTCAATGTCGGATTGGCGGGCGAGGTTGCTCAGGTAGGCCTGCTTGCGCGAATAGGTTTCGACCGCTTCCTTGAAGGCCTGGTCGGTGGCGATCCACAGGTCCTGGCGCAGGGAATCGTAGTCGCGATCGATGCCGACGGACCCGGTGGGGCCTATAAAGCCCCGGAACGCGTCGTCGCTGATGAAATTGGAGCTGTCCAGCTTGTAGTTGCCGATACGCGCTTCCACGTCCATGAAGCGGTTGCGAGTATGGTTAGAGTTAACCAGCGCGCCAAATTCGGCGACGACTTCGCGCACGTCGAGATCGAGCAGCCGGTATTCCACATAGTACGGGCGCTGAGGCTGTGCAGTGCCGGGGATTTTCAGCTCGAGGCGCGTTTTCGAGCGCGCCATTTCGTCCCGCATAGCCTGCAGGGTGTGATCGTTGTCCTTGGGAGCTTGCGCGCGGGTCGTGAAGCTGCAAAACAGCGCGGCGGCAAAAATCGTGAGTCCTGCAATTCCGTGGGCGCGCTTCATTGCTGGCCTCCCGTTTTTGCAGGGTCGTGCGCGGGCGGCGGCAAAATCGGCGGCCGATCCGTGGAGCTTTCTTTCTTCTGGACTTCCAGTTCAGAGGTCAGAATGGCGGGCGATGCGGCAGAAACGGGGACGGAGCCGGATTCAGCGCCGCAGTAGCCATTGAAAACCTCCGGTGTATCGCCGGTGGCCACGATTTTCGTGAGCGCGGCGAGTGGCGTTCCGACGATATCCACTCCACGAACCAATTCATCCGGGCGGCCATCGGGGAACACTTTGTAAACAACCAGCGGGAGGACTTGAAAAGCCTGTGGCTGTCCGCGACCGGTGAACGTAAAGCCTCCGGCGATGTCATCGATCAACAGTCCGAAGGGTTTGCCCTGTGCTTTGATAAGTTCGATCAGCTTTACGCGCAACTCCGCGTTTGTGACGGTCTTGCTGCTTTCCACAATCAGATTGCCCTGGCGGGAAACCGGCGTCGCGCCAAGCTGACGGCGTCCGTGCCCGTTGGAGGTGGGGAAACCCACGAGCGGCGAGCGCGACATTTCGAAGCTCTTCAGGATTCCATGATCAACAAGCGTCACGCGTTGCGCGGGAACGCCCTCGTCATCGAACTGGTAATAGCCCAGCAGGTCTTCCGAACCGAGCTTCCTCATCGTGGTGTCGTCCACGATGCTCAAGAAACTAGGTAAAATTGGTTCGCCGACTTTTTTCGCAAATGTCTGGCCCTCGGCGGCATCCTTTTGACGGTGGCCTTCAGCGCGGTGGCCAAAAACCTCGTGGAAAAAGACGGCAGCCGCGCGGCCGGTCAGGAGCGCTGGTCCAACCGACGGCTCGTTAATCGGCGCTGCGACGAGGCCCTCGAGTTCCTTGCGCATCGTAGCCTGTGCGGCGGAGACGGCCTTGTCGTCAGGCGCATCCGCGGGATTGACCCAGTCGAAATTGTAATAACGATCGATGTCCATTCCGTCCGGGGCTTTGCCCTGAATGAACAGCTCGAGCCGGTAGCGGATCTGGCCGAATTGCAACTGGGTTCCTTCGCTGGTGACCTGGAAAACGTTCTGGGCTTGGGCCGTAAAGGTGACAATCGAATTGATAATCGCGGCGGATTCGCGGAACGTTCGGGTGTAAACGCGTACTTTTTCTTCCCACGGCTTGCGGTCCAGCGTTAAAGACACTTGTGGGCCAATGAAGGTGTGCGGCTGTTCGTGAGAAAAATCCGGCGCGCGATTTTCGACGGAATCGACTTTCACTTCTTTGCCCGTCTTGATCTTGATGAGAGCTTCCGCGGCGGCGCGGTATTGGCTCTCGGTTTCGAGCCACACGGCACGGCGTATAACGCCCGGGTCATCATCGAGTGGAACAGAGACCCCCGGACCCGCGCTCGTCTGTTGGCGCTCGCCGACTTTGTGCGTATCATCCGTTTCATAGCTTCCCGTGCGCACGGAGACTTCCAGCCAGCGATTGCGCGCTTCGGCGCTATTCAGAAGCGCGCCATTTGAGCCGGAGACGTCCGCGCGCTGCGTATCAGTGATGGTGTAGCCCAGGTAATAAGCCGGCGGCTCCTGCGCTCTAAACGTCTTCATCGAGCGCTCAAGTTCGGTCTGCAGCGCCGCAAGCAGCGGAGATTTCTTGACCTGCGTATCGGGGGGTG
>DATEWL010000672.1:0-4911 GCA_035258025.1 Candidatus Acidiferrum sp.
AGTGACTTTGTGCAGTAATGGGGGGAGACCATGGCGACACAAGCGGCAGTAACGACACAAACGGCAGTGGCAATGCAGTTCAGCGAAGACAAACTGATCCGCGCTGGGCAGAGGGGCGACGCGCAGGCGGTGGAGACGTTGTTCCGGCGTTACCAGCGGCCGCTGTTTCAGACGGCTTTGCGCGTCCTCGGCAATACCGAAGATGCCGAAGATGCTTTGCAAGACGGGCTGCTTTCCGCGTACCGCAATATGAAGCGCTTTGAGGGACGGTCGCAATTTTCGACGTGGCTGACGCGCATCGTGATCAACGCGGCGCTGATGAGGCGGCGCAGCGCGAAGGCGCGGCCGGCGGTTTCGCTGGACGAGCCTCCGCGTGAAGATGAGCTGCCGATCTCGGAACGATTCGCAGCGGATGGCCCGAACCCTGAGCAGGTGTTTGCGGGAACGGAGCTGCGGGAGATGATCAGCGAAAACCTCGACGAACTATCACCTTTGCTCCGCACAGCGTTTGTGCTGCGCGAAGTCGAGGGTTACTCGACAGGTGAGGCGGCAAAGAAGCTCGGAGTGACAGAGAACACCTTGAAGGCGCGATTGTGGCGCGCACGGCATCAACTCGCCGAGCGGCTTGGGCAGCGTCTACGTCGCATTAAGGACGACATGACGGGCGGCGGCATGGGTGATGCCGAGTGCAGTTATTGCTGAACGACCGAAGTGAAGGCGTGAAAATATAGGAAGTAAAGACAGTGAGGTGATGCGAAAAAGAACGGCTTAAATGGCGGCTTTTTCGTTTTGCGGGAAGTGCCAGTTCTCGGCAGAGCGGCCAGTCCCTCCTTTGGCGGAGGGAGCGTTCCCTCACTTTATCCGGATGCGGTCGGCGTTCTCGTAGTTGGACATGTCGGAGAGGATGACTCTGTCGCCTGCTTTGAGTCCATCGAGGACTTCGATTGCGTTGACGGACGAACGGCCAAGCTTGACGCTGACGCGCTCCGCTTCTGAGCCGTCCTTGACGATCTTAAATAGCGAAGCCGTGGAATTTGCTGCGGCGTGCACTGGGCGTCCGATGTAAAGAATGTTGTCCAGTTTTTCTATGTCGATGGTGGCGTCGATCGGGAGATCGGTGCCGGCTCCTTCGGGTAGCGGGCCATCGAGGGTGATGTACACGGTGCGGGTTCTTCCGTCCGAGGATGATGCGTTTATGCCAGTGACGTGACCTTTCACTAGGCCTTTGCGCGTGTCTATCGTCGCGGTTTGATTCGGGCGCACGTCGGCGGTCATCACGATCGGGAGAGCTACGCGCGCGACTAAGCCGGCGGAATCTTCGGCACGGACGAGCGTTCCAAGTCCACGGACCTGCCGGAGCATGGGACCTCGCTTTACGGTGTCGGTCCAGATAGTGGTGTTGTCTACCGTGGGTATGTCGCGGGACGTGCTGCCGATGACTCCGCCCGAGACGCCGCCGCGAGCTCCATCGATAACGCCGCCCAAGACTCCTTGTGCGACGCCGTTGGCTACACCATCGACAACGCCACTTGCAACGCTTCCCGCTACGCCGCCTTGCGGAGGATTCTGTTCGGCTTTCGGCGCGGCTTTGAGAGGAAACGTCAACACGGCTAGCGATGTGGCCAGCGCGATACAGCACGCTGCGGCCGTCAATGAGGCAATCAGTCTCGTTCTGGACATACGAACCTCCTTTAGCATGAGAGCGACTCGCTCGGGGAGCTGACGCTCGACGAGAAATGGTGGCGCAGGAATGGGCGCGTTCCGGCTGCGGCCGGTTGCAAATTCAAGCAGGGCTTCCAGGTAAGGCTTGCGCTCCTGCGTGAGTTTTATGACTTCGAGATCCACGACCTGCTCGCGCGCCAAGCGGACACGCGCGATGAGCCAGGCGATAGCGGGATGAAACCAGAGCGCGCCGCGAAGAATTTCTTCAGCCAGGTGATGCGCCCAATCGCGGCGTCGAACATGAAGCAGTTCGTGACAGGCAATTGTGGCTTGGAATCGTGCTTTCATGGACGTAAACCGTTCGGGCAGAAGAACTACCGGGGCCGCGAGGCCAAAGGTGACAGGCGAATCTACACTGGGGGAAAGGCGAAACTGGGCGCTGGTGTTCACGCGGGTGCGCATCTCTTCGAGAACGGCAACACATTCCGGGAACAGGGAAATTGGAGAAGATGCCTGGCGGAGTTGACGAAGTCTCAGAAGTCCCATCGCCAGGATTGCGAATCGAGCGGCGATCCCCGCGACAATTACGACGCCGAGAATCTGGGCGGTGAGTTGAAGGCTGGCGAAATGCCAGTGCGGGACGGTGGGGCTGGATGATGAGCTTACGGGGACGCCCGTGATGTCCGGCGCGATCGAAAGCACACCGACGATTGGCCTGCGATGCCAGGGCTGGATCACTGGGAGCAGCAGGCCGATGGCAAGGAGCACGCGCCAATACACGAGAAGTACGCGGGGCTGGCGGATTTGGAGAAGACGCGGCAGAAAACCGGCGACCAACACGAGCAGAGCGACCTGGGCGCTCCAGAACACGAGATTCGAAAACCACAGAGCCATATTCATCGGCGACTCCGATTCATTCCATCCTTTTCAGGAACGCTCATTTTATTTCCTCGATCAGGCGCGCCATTTTTTGCAGATCTTTTTCGCGGATGTGGCGCGTTTTGACGAGATGGACGAGGAGCGGTTCCGCGGAACCGTTGAAAACGCGGTCTATGAATTCACGGAGCATACCGCCGATGACCTGGTTTTTGGTGTGCGCGGGGCGGTAGATAAAGGCGCGATCCTGGCGGCGTTTTCTCAAATAGCCCTTGGTTTCGAGGATCTTCATCATGGTCATAACGGTGGTATAGGCGATTTTGCGGTGCTCAAGGAGCGCTTCATAAATATCGCGGACGGTAGCGGTTTCGCGCTGCCAGACGAGCTTCATGATTTCCAGTTCCTGCGGGGTGAGAGTGGTGTGCTTGGGTCTCATGTGTATCCGTTTTGTAGTACTAATTAATTCGTATGTCAAGAGAAAAATGGAAGAAAAATGGAGAGATGCGGGCAGTTTGCTGCGATGCGCGCACCCTGATTCTATTTGCCGGTGAGCGTTTTGGCTGTGAAAACTGCGAGTTTTCTGAAGAGCGGATCGGCGAGGGCTTCCCTTTCTTGGGCTGGAAGTCTCAAGTGTTGCTCGACTTCGGATTCCAGGTCCTGAAGTTCTTTGGAGGGAGCGATTTCCGCTAGGCGCTGGAAGAGCAGTTTGTGGGCGCGTTTTCGTTCCATGACTTCGATGCCATCGAGTATTTGGCGATGGGAGGTGCCTTCCCAGATGGCTAGGATCATGGCTTCGCGGAGCCAGCGTTCGACGTTGTGTTCGGCGAGCACACCTAGCCCGCCGTGGACTTCCATGGCCCACTTGGCGGTGTCGATGGCGAACTCGGCGGTCCAGTATTTCGAGAGATGGGCCACCAGGCGGAAGAGATGATAGCGATCGGGATAGGGCGGGCGCTCCATCCAGACATCGTTCAAGAGCTGAACTGATTCCCACGCTAGCGCGAACGCTGACCGAAGCGCGTCGAGCCGGTTTTCAAATTGATGATGAAGCAGAGGATGATTGAGAATCGGTTTGTCGAACGCGGCGCGATGTTCAGCGTAGGAAAGAGCATCCGCCATGGCGCGCTGTGCCAGCGCGACACTCACGACGCTGTTGGCTACGCGCGAGAGGTTCAGGACTTCGAGGATTAGATAAATGCCAGCATCAGCCGAGCCTAGCAGGTAGCCTTCGCTCTCGCGCAACTCAACTTCTCCGGTAGGAACGGAGCGGGTGGCAATCTTGTCCTTCAGGCGGCGGATGAAATAGTTGAGTTCGTCATTCTTGCGGTATCGCGGCACCAGGAACAGGGCCAGACCGCGCACGCCTGGCGTTGCTCCTTCTGGACGCGCGGCTACTACGGCTAATTCGGCATTGGCGTTGCTCGTAAAGTATTTGTCGCCGGTGAGCTGCCAGCTATCGCCTACGGGACGGGCAACCGTATCGACGGCTCCTCCCAAGTCCGAGCCGCCTTTGATTTCCGTCATCCATGTTGCACCTTGCCAGACGGAATCGTCCTTGCGCGCGAGTTGCGGCAGAAAGCGAGCTTGCAATTCGGTGCTGCCATATTTGGCAAGAGGCACTGCCGTTCCGAGTGAAACGGTATAGGGGCAACAAATGCCGGGATCGTGGAAGGAAATGGCATACATCAGCAGATACGTGGGGATCAGAGATTTTTCTTCGAGGGCGCGCCAGACGACTCCGGAGCGATAGCCTCGACGTAAAATCGTTCGATATTCGCAAGGATAGAGAATTTCATCGACACGTTTTCCGAGACGATTGAACATCCTAAGCCACGGCGTTCCGGCGCGATCGATGGCGTTTGAAATGGCGACGCCTTCATTCGTCCACCAAACTTCCTCGGCTTCGAGCAGTTCGCGGTGGGGGATATCTTGAAGCTGGCTCCGCAGAAAATCTACAGGTGAACGAAGTGTGCTGAAATCTGGCATTGCTTTGGTATCTAGGGCTTAGCTTTTGCTGGAGCTTCGGGAGCTGGGGCGGGGGTGCGGGCGGCGACGTAGAGGCCAAGGACGCGGAGGTCGCTAGTGGCCATGTGGACTTCGGCCAGGGCGGATTCGAGTTGCGAGGAGGAGTCGGCTTCGACGTCGAGGAAGAATTGGTATTCCCAGGGGCGGCCGTGGATGGGGCGGCTTTCGATTTTCTGCAGGTTGACGCCGTGTTTTGCGAAAGGATCGAGAGAGGCGAGTAGCGCGCCGGGACGGTGGGCTAGGCGCATGGCGATGGACATTTTGCGGGCGGCGGGAGATGGAGGAGTGGCTTCGGCTGCCGGACGCAACAGGACGAAGCGGGTGAAATTTTCTGGGTTGTCTTGGATG
>DATEWL010000673.1:0-2148 GCA_035258025.1 Candidatus Acidiferrum sp.
ATCTGCTCGTCCATAAAAGCCCGCAAGCGGCGTTGCAGCTCTTTCGTCTTCTGGCTGAATTCGAAATTCACAAGTACCGCCTTTTCGCCCGCAAACCCTTCTGCCCGCCCGTAGAAAGATGGAATCGGTTCGCAACCAGTAAACTATCCGTGGCCGCCAGGTGTGCCGCGCCGTAAAGATTCCCTTGATTCCGCATGCTCGCCGCGATTATATACGACATCCGTCTGGCAGACTCGCCTCCAAACCCTTCCGCGCGAAGCAAGGGGACATCTTGACTATGAAAAATCGCGCCAACTTCATTTTCGTAATCTCCTTCCTTCTTTTTGGTTCCAACATACGAATGGGGGCGCTGTCCCCCATCAGCTGGCTCTCCGTCCCACAGGCAAAACTTTGCGTGACCGAAGGCGCGATTGAGCAATCTTCTGGCAACCGCATGTCCGTCAACGTGCCCAAGATGCGTGCGTTCGTCACCATTGCCACCACGCAAGATGTCGAAGCCCATTTCACCTATCTCGGCAAAACGTTGGGAGAAAAGCCGCTAGGCTCTGGCGAGATGCGCCGCCAATTTGGCCTCAAGCTTCGCGCCCAGGATCCTTGCAATCTCGTTTACGCGATGTGGCGAATTGAACCCGAATCCAAGCTCGTCGTCTCCGTAAAATCAAATCCCGGCCAGCACACCAGCGCAGAATGCGGCAACGGCGGCTACCGCAACATCAAGCCGGCCCACAGTTCGTCGGTGCCCGCCTTGCGCCCCGGCGCTACGCACACGCTTCGCGCCGAGATGAATGGCTCGGAATTGCGCGTTTACGCAGATAATAATCTCGTGTGGGAAGGAAATGTCGGGTCGGAAGGCGGACGGCTCAACGGACCGGTAGGCGTTCGTTCTGATAACGCCCGACTCGAACTCGAACTCCGCGCCGGCCAGGCAAGCGGCGCTCACCCCGATTATCAACTAGGGTGTCGTCCCGGCTCAGGCGAAGGCGAGTGATTTCTAGCTTACGCTGGCGGTCGGAGCATGTGTTGTGCTCCCTCCACTCCAAAAGCTAAACTTCGACAAGTTGAGTCGATTCCCGATCACGAGGCGTCCACTTGAGCGAGCCACAATCCCCGAAAAATGATCCGTCTGAACCACTGATTCGCAACGTCTCCGACACCGCGCGCTGGGTCGCCGTCTATCGCGCGCGCGAAACTGAGCGCCCAGACGCCCATTTCCGCGATCCCTTCGCCCGCCGTCTCGCCGGCGAACGCGGCGAACAAATCGCCAAGTCCATGCCCCTCGGCCGCGACAACGACTGGAGCATGATCACGCGCACCTATCTCGGCGACCAGTTCATCAACGAGCAGGTCCAGCAAGGCGTCGACATGGTCATCAACCTCGCCGCTGGCCTCGACGCGCGCCCCTACCGCCTGAAGCTCCCACCAACTCTTAAATGGGTCGAGGTCGATCTCCCCGAAATCCTCGACTACAAAGAAGAAATTTTGCGCGACGAAAAGCCCGTCTGCTCCCTCGAACGCATCCGTCTCGATCTCTCCGATGCCACAGCGCGCCGCGATCTTTTCGCCGACCTCGGCCGCCGCTCCCAAAGAGCCCTCATCATCACCGAGGGTCTGCTCATCTATCTAAACGCCGAGGACGTCGCCGGCCTCTCCAAAGATCTCGCCGCTCCTCCCAGTTTTCAATCCTGGATTCTCGATATTGCCTCGCCTGGCCTTCTCCGCCTGTTGGCAAAAAGAATGGCCAAGCAACTCAACGTAGCAGCGCCATTCAAATTTGCTCCTCCTGAAGGCCCGAACTTCTTCATCCCTTACGGCTGGAAGCCCGTCGACGTGCAATCCTTTCTCAAAAACGCAGCGCGTCTCAAGCGTCTCTCCCTTTTGTTCAGGCTTTTCGCACTTCTCCCCGAAACGGAAAAGTCACGCCGTGATCGCCCTTGGTCGGGCATGTGCCTGCTCAAAAAGCATTGAAGCCGAGCGTCACTGATCTGCCTAATCACGAGTCTGGAAATTAGTTTTTCGTTAAGGTGAGGAAATTAATGTTCAGCTGCGGCTGTCTTCGCTCTGCCGCCGGGGAAGATGCTCTTCACGATCACGTAAAGCACCGGGATGAATAGCAGGTTCAGCGTCGTCGCGGCAATCATTCCGCCAAAC
>DATEWL010000674.1:0-2220 GCA_035258025.1 Candidatus Acidiferrum sp.
AACGCCGTGAACCCGCCGGTATCTTCCTGAATGCGGCGCAGCCGTTCGAGGTGATTCACGCGGTGGCGTAGCTCTTCGCCGCAGCCGAACATCATCGTCGCCGTCGTACGCAGGCCGAGCGAATGCGCGATGCGGTGAACCTCTTCCCAATCGTCGCTGGTGCACTTCAGGCGGGCGATTTTCCCGCGAATTTCGTCGTCAAGAATTTCCGCGCCGCCACCGGGAATGGATTGGAGTCCGGCGTCCATCAGGCGCTGGATCGTTTCGCGGACGGTCAGCTCGCTGACTTCCGCGATGCACAAAATTTCGGGTGCTAAAAAACTGTGCAAATGCACTTGGGGAAAACGCGCCTTGAGCGAACGCAGTAGATTTTCGTAATACCCAATCTGTAGGTCTGGGTGTAGGCCACCTTGAAGCAAGATTCCAGTGCCGCCGAGTTCGAGCATCTCTTCGATTTTCTCGTAGATAGTTTCGAAGGAAAGGATGTAACCATCTTTCGCCCCGAGCGGCCGGTAAAACGCGCAGAACGAGCAATACTCGGTGCAAAAATTCGTGTAGTTAATGTTACGGTCGATCTGGTAGGTCACCACGCGCGGGTCATTTTTCTTCAAGCGCACTTGGTGCGCGGCCATGCCGACGCCCACAAGGTCGTCGGATTGCAGTATGTCGATAGCTTCTTGTTTCGTCAGTGCCACGTTGTTCCTTCGCGTCGTTGCGCTCTAATTCTAATGGATGCGCCGCATTAACTCTAATTGCAGATCGCACAGGGGCACAACATATCGTGCTCTTACTTCGCCGAAACCTGTACTGCTTCTTTTGAAGCGGTTGCCCATTCAATTTTCTTCTCTCTTGGGGTCAAACCCAGTCTTGCGGCTTCGTGAAAATACCTTTCGAGCCCGCGGCGGTTTTCTTCGCCCAAAGAGAAGTCGATGCTCTGCCGCAGATACGATTCAAGCTCAAGCTGTGGCAATGCAAGTTCGCGCGCGGCTTCCTGGCAGATGGCTGGGATCTGGGTCAGTCCGAAATTGCAGGATGCCGCGAAATCCGCGAGCAATTCCGTCGTTACAACTTCCGGTCTCGCGGCCCATACGGCCATCACGGCCGGCAGGCCCGAAAATTTACGCCACTCGCCGACTACATCGTACACATGAAAAACTCCTGCGCCAGGGATTCCAAGTGTAGCCGCCTGGCAAACCGCGCGGCCCTGCGGGCTAACCGCGCTCTTCTTCTCGATCGCGATGGAAATCCGAAGCGCGGGGTCTCCGATAAGCAGAGCAGCTTCGGCTCTTTCCAGCATCGTGTCCAGATAGGGCTCGGTTTCAAAAAACGCTGGCGAGATTTTCCAGTGTTCAGCAGCCAGAATGCGCGTCAACGCTTGCGTGCTACGCGAACTGCGGTCCAGCGCAATGCTGCGAACCTGTTCGATAGGCTTCTTCGCGATAAGCAAGAGGCTGCGCACGCGATTCTGCGAGGCGATCGCCAAATCCGGAAGAACGACCAAGCCTGGGATGCGCTGATACTCGATCGCCGGAATGATGGCGATGTCGGCAGAGCCAGTGCGCAGCGCTTCCGCGCATTGGGACGGCACGGTGAACGACAAATCGTACTTCCCGACGAGCGGCCCGTTCGTAAATCCCCAAACGAGCGGCGCGGTATTCAGGTACTGCACGATCGATATGCGAAGTTTTTGCAAGTTTGAGAGTCTCGCGATTTCAACCAAGTATAGCAGAGAGGATTTTCCTCCGCGCCAAGCGTCTTTTGTTGTAAAACGTTCCTTCCATTCGGAGGCTCTGAAAATGCTGAAACGTTCCTGGTGTCTTCTTCTGCTCGGTTTTCTGTGTTCACCTTTTACTGCAGTAGCGGCTATCCGCGATGCGGCGCAGACGCCGACAATTGCCGAAAAAATCGCAGGCGCGCAAAAGCTCCCTGGCTACTTCAATCTTTATTGGGACGCCAAACAGGGTAAGCTCTGGCTAGAAATTGAAGCAAAAAAATGGGGCACGGAATTTCTTTACCAGACCGGCCTCCCGGCTGGCATAGGTTCGAACGACATCGGCCTCGATCGCGGTCAGCTTGGCAAAACCGCTATCGTGCGATTCGAGCGCAGCGGCCCCAAAGTCCTGCTCATCGAAGAGAATCTCGGCTATCGCGCCGTTACCAAGGACACGGACGAGCGCCGTGCTGTTCACGACTCATTCGCGGAGTCGGCGCTATGGGGTT
>DATEWL010000675.1:0-2120 GCA_035258025.1 Candidatus Acidiferrum sp.
GAAGAAATCAAGGGGCTGACGTTGCTAGAAGCGTCTGACCTCGTGAAGAAGATGGAAGAGACCTTCGGCGTCTCCGCGGCCGCAGCTACGGTCGTGGCAGGCGGCGGCGGAGGGGCGGCTGCGGCACCGGCGGAAGAGAAGACGGAATTCACAGTCGTTCTCACCGACGTCGGCGGCAACAAGATCAACGTGATCAAGGCGGTTCGCGAAGTCACGAGCCTCGGCCTCAAAGAAGCCAAGGACCTCGTCGACGGCGCTCCTAAGACCGTTAAAGAGGGCGTGAACAAGGAAGAAGCCGCGACGATCAAGAAGAAGTTCGAAGACGCCGGCGCCAAAGTCGAAATCAAGTAGTTTTTTGTTGTACGGGCTTCGGGAAGAGGCGCGGCTGCTTGCATTGGCCATTTCACCGGCTGGAACAAGCGTGATCCGTCGCGCCAAAGGAACTCACGTACGCAAGTCAAGGCTGGTTATTTTCACAACTCCGCTGGTCCTTTTTGGACCCAATGCGGCCGTGTGCTCGCTGACTTCGGGCAGGAAGCGCGCCACACCGGCTGCATGCAGTTCTCCGGTATTTCCGCAAGTTGCCCGAATGGGATGAGCCCGAAAGGGAAGAGGTAGACCAAGCAATGTCAAATAGTCACCAGCACGTCAGGGAACGCGAGCGTCTCGATTTCGCGAAAATTCAGGGCACGATTCAGATTCCAAACCTGATCGAAGTCCAGATGAAGTCCTATCAGCGCTTTTTGCAGATGGACCTCCTGCCGAGCGAGCGCGATGACGGTGGTTTGCAGTCCGTGTTCACGTCGGTGTTTCCGATCAAGGATTTCCGCGAGATGTCGCAGCTCGAATTCGTGGACTACTCGATCGGCAACTGGGAGTGCAAGTGCGGCAACTTGAAGGGCCTGCATCACCTGCGCGCCACTTGCCGCAATTGCGGCGCGTCGGTCGTCACCAATCCGTATCAGACCGGCGACGTTATCTGCCACAAGTGCGGCACGTTCAACAAAAACACGCCGACGTTCTGCAACAAGTGCGGCGATCCCGTGGCCATGCAGCTGAAGTACGACGTGAACGAGTGCCAGGAGCGCGGCATGACGTATTCCGCGCCGCTGAAAGTCACTATCCGTCTGACCATTTACGACAAGGATCCCGATACCGGCGCGAAGACCATTCGCGACATCAAGGAACAGGAAGTTTTCTATGGTGACATTCCGCTGATGACGGAGAACGGTACGTTCATCATCAACGGCACGGAGCGGGTGATCGTCAGCCAA
The DNA here is from genome assembly GCA_035258025.1 of Candidatus Acidiferrum sp. Classification (GTDB taxonomy): domain Bacteria; phylum Acidobacteriota; class Terriglobia; order Acidiferrales; family UBA7541; genus Acidiferrum. Next base: position 1,275 of record DATEWL010000675.1, read on the forward strand.
TTGCACCGCTCGCCGGGCGTCTTTTTTGAGAGCGCCAACAACCGCTCTTACTTCCTCGGCAAGATCATTCCTTACCGCGGATCATGGGTGGAATTCGAATACGACACAAAGAACATTCTTTACGTGCGCATCGACCGGAAGCGCAAATTCCTCGGCTCGATCTTCCTGCGCGCGCTGGGAATGAAGTCCAACGAAGAAATCCTGCGCACGTTCTATCAAGTGGAGCGCATTTCGCTCCGCGACAAAGATCTCTTGTGGAATGTTTCTCCGGGCATCGTGGACCGCAAGCTGGCCCACGAGATTCGCAACCCCCGCTCCGAAGAAGTGATTGTCGGCGCGCACAAGCGCATCACCGAAAATCTTTTCAAGGAACTCATCAAGGCGAAGATTTCGCAGGTTCGTGCGGCTCTGGTCGATCTCGAAGGCGCGTACAGCGTCGCTGACGTGGTCAACCGCCAGACTGGCGAAGTGCTGCTGGAAGCCAACAAGCCGTTGACGCCCGAACTCTGGCAGGCTTTCGCCGAGGGCGGCATCACCGAAGTCGACGTCTTCTTCCCCGAACGCGACGACATCGGCGTGGTGCTTTCGCGCACGCTCGATAAGGATGCGATCCGCTCTTCGAAGGAAGCGTTGATCGAAATCTACCGCAAGCTGCGTCCCGGCGATCCTCCGACGCTCGAAACGGCTACCAATCTCTTCCGCGGCATGTTTTTCGATCCGCGCAAGTATGATTTCAGTCGCGTCGGCCGCTTGAAGTTCAACATCAAGATGGGGCTCGATACTCCGCTGGATAACCGCACGCTCGATACGCCGGACTTCGTTTCGGCGATCAAGTATCTCTTCAAG
>DATEWL010000676.1:0-3011 GCA_035258025.1 Candidatus Acidiferrum sp.
CAGTTTATTGTGCGCAAGGATATGCACCTGAAGTGGCCACGCGCCGAAACGCCCACGCACTACATCACCATGGGCCTCAACGACGACCTTAATGCCTGCGCCACGCTCGCCGTGCGCGAGATGATCGATTTCCTCGTCACCGAAAAGCATCTTTCGCGCGACGACGCCTACATGCTCGCGAGCGTCGCCGCCGACCTGCACATCACCGAGCTGGTCGACGGCAACAAAGGCGTGCACATGATGCTCCCCAAATCCATATTTGTCTCCGGTGCCGCAAAATGAAAACTTGGCAAGTGAGGAAGCGCTCGTGAGTCCCATTGGAAAGGCAACGGTCCGACGAATCAACGCGAGGAAGCGTGCCGATGCAATTCTGGAATCGCTCAGGCAGGGCACAAGCGACGTATATGAGAGCTATCGTGCGCTGTACGCGCTTTGGTGCTCGAATAACGCTGCCGTTCAGGAGCTAAGACCGCTGTTTCGGATTCCTGGAATCGAAACAGACGGAGCACTGTCTTTTACAGACGAATTCAAAAAAACAGTACGATCACTTGCTGAGGAAATTCCGCCTCTAGTCTCGGACAAGAAGGTAGGGAGATGATGATTTCGCGGCCAGCCACAATCCTAATCGCGGCGATCGTGTTGCTGTGTGCGCCTTGCGCGGCGCCTCAAATTATAAGCCCGGATTGGTGCAAGGCGCTGCCGCGACCGGAATACAAAGCGCTCGAACGCGTGCTGCCGAACGATGCTTGGTTTGAAGTCTACAAAGTAGCGCCAGGCGTCTTCGCCATCTACGAGCCGCACCAAGCCGAAGAAGTCATCTCCTACCTGATTGTCGGCACAAAGCAAGCGCTGCTCTTCGACACCGGCATGGGCATCGCCAACATCCGCAAAGTCGTGACGCAATTGACGAGCCGCCCCGTCGTGGTCCTGAACTCCCACACGCACAACGACCACGTCGGCGGCAATTCCCTTTTCACTTTTATTTTCGGCATGGACACGGCCTTCACACGCGCAAACGCCAAAGGCTCTCGCGACGACGCACAAGAAGAACTCGCCCCCGGCATGATCTGCGGCAACTTGCCAAAGGGTTTCGACCCGAAAACCTACGCCACGAAGCCCTGGCACGTCTCGCTCTTCGTGAAAAACGGCTTCAAAATCAATCTCGGCGGCCGCACGCTCGAAATCATTTCGACTCCCGGCCATACACCCGACGCCATCTGCCTGATCGACCACGCCAACGGCCTGCTCTTCACCGGCGATACCTACTATCCTGGCCCCATCTGGCTCTTCCGCCCCGAAACAAATCTCGACGCCTACGTCGCGTCCGTGAGATGGCTCGCCGATCTCGCCCCGCAAGTGAAACTCGTCCTTGGTGCGCACAACATCCCCATCGCCGATCCGAGCGTTTTGCCCAGGCTAGTCACCACGATCGAAGCCGTCCGCGCCGGAAACGTCGAAGCCAAGCCTCTCGAAGGCGGCAAAGCCACCTACACGACCGACGGCATCACTTTCCTTCTCAAGGCCCAGCCTGCGGGAGTAAAATGACGGCGTTGGATGCCAGCCATGAGCACGACCATTACACGAATCTTTTGCCTCGTCTTCGCCGGATTATTTTTCTGCCTCCCCGCCGTCACTCAGCCACAAAACGCTCCATCGCAAAAAAAGTCCAAGCACGCAAAGCCTCCGGATCCCAAGATTGAGAATTATTACGGCGGCGTCTTTCTCATTGGCGATGGCGGCATCCCCGAGGGCCCCTGCTTTCGCATCAACGGCCGCGTTACCTCCGCCGGATTCTTCAACGAGCTGAAATCCTACGACAGCGATGACGGAACTATTTTTCGGCTCGGCACAAACGAAGTCACACAGTTTCCCGAAAAAGTCCTGCTCTCGCTGACCATCCGTGATCAGCCATGCTCCACGGGTCTTCAGCCGGTCGGCACGGGCGTCTATCTCACTCAGGAAGCCATGGGATCCCTGAGACTTTCGCTGTATTGGAAGCACGGCGTGGATCTGCGACCGGCGGGCAAAGTAGCGGTCGTGCACTTTTCCGTCGAACCCATCGCACCTTACGCAACGGAGCTAGCGGCGGAATTGCCGAAGCGATTTATCTGGTCCTACGAATTCGGTATTCCCGGGGCGGGCGTTCCCCTTACGGACAGCCTGGTGCTCATTTTTCGCACAACCGACGGGCACATCGCCGCGCGCGTCGCCGCGCGTTTGTAGTTTTGCGCCGTCTTTGTAACGCTCGCGCGCTCAGAAAGAGCCGTTTTTTCAGCCCATGGAGCTGACTTTTTCTGGCTCGATCTTGTAGAGGACGCGCACTTCGCCGGGCTGGCGGAACGGATAGACGGGCTTGCCGAGATATTTTTGCGAAAGTTTGTTGATGTGGTCGTCCGCGCCGTTCTGCGTAATTTCGACGACGCGTCCGCGAATTTCGAGATAACGATAGGGATTCGCGGGATCCTGCAGCGAAACCGAAACCCGCGGATCGCGCCGGACATTTTTGTCTTTCACGCGCCCCAGCGCGGAATTAAAACGGACGTACTTGCCGTCGTAATCGACCCAGATGGGAGTGACTTGCGGGCTGCCGTCCTTCATGATGGTGCCGAGATTGCCGAACGCCGGTTTTTCCAATAAGTCCGCGTATTTTTCCGGAATGCTTTCTGCCATGACTACCTCCTTACGATTCTGTTCTGTGCCGCTGAACACTCAAACTTTAGCACGCGTGCGGCGCACTGCGCAGCTTTGGCGCGCGTCTCCGAATTGCAAGGCTCTGCACAACGCACGAGCGCTCAATCAAATTGTATTTCCGGCGTGCGACTCAACGACGCGAGAGGCGCTCCAGTGAGCTTCCGCAATTCTTCGATGCTCCATCCCGGCGCGATCTCGCGAAGCACAAGTCCCTCCGGCTTCACGTCGATGACCGCGAGATCAGTGACAATCGTGTCGACGCAGGCGAGCCCCGTCAGCGGATAAGTGCACTGGCGAACGATTTTCGGCACGCCTTCCTT
>DATEWL010000677.1:0-6864 GCA_035258025.1 Candidatus Acidiferrum sp.
CGTCGTTGCGCTGGTCCGCCCCAATAAATTTCGCCACATACCGCGTCTGGTCGCCCAGCACCACTTCGATAGACTGCGCTTCCTGCACTACGTGGAAGTTCGTCAAAATATATCCGCGCGGATCTATCACGAACCCAGACCCCGCCCCTTCCACCGGCACCGGGTCCATAAAAAAATCATATTCCGTCGCCTTCGTCAGGACGTTCGCCACCGCTGCCGACGCCTGCCGGTAAACCCGCACATTAATCGACTCATCGTCGGTCAGCGCCGCGTCGCGCGCAGAAACTTGCGCCACATCTGCTCCCGGCTCCGTCGTCCCCGCTCCGGTTCCCAGCGGCAAAGCCTCCACCTTCCTCGGCTGCCGCTGTCCCCAACGTCCTCCAGCCCAATACGCACCGGCTATAATCACTACCGCCGCAACAAGCAATCGCACCGCATTTGTCCCTTTTCCCGCACTCATATTCGCAATCCTTCCTCGACCCCGCCTAAATCCAACAATACCACACGCATTTTCTTCTGCGCGCGCCCCATGGAATTTGTAGGGGCACGGCATGACGTGCCCGTTCTTCGCTCTTCTCTTTTCTTAGACGTTCCCCGCCTTCCCCCGCCTCAACCTCTCCGCCAACTCCCCCACCTGCCGTCGCGTATCCTCAAGCGTCCCCGAACAATCAATCTTCTCCGTAGCGTATTTCAACTTCTCTTCCGCAGGCATCTGCGCTGCAATCCGCCTCCGCGCCTCACCCTCACTCAAACCCCGCGCCAGTAATCGCTCGAGCTGCTGTTCAGGCCGGCACCACACCACCACCAATCCGTCCAAATTCTTCTGATACCCCGCCTCCACCAGCAGCGCCGCCTCAACGAACGCCGCATCCTTCACGCCACTCTTCTCCCATTCCGAGAATTTTCGCACCATCTCTTCTTCCACTCGCGGATGCACAATCGCGTTCAACCGCTCCAATTTCGCGCGATCGGCAAAAACCACCGCCCCCAGCTTCCCGCGATCGATCCGCCCGTCCGCACCGATTAAGCCTTCTCCAAATTCGCGCTTAATCTCTTCGAACGCCCGTCTCCCCGGCTCAATCACTTCATGCCCCAGCGCATCCGCATCAATCACATGGAATCCCATTTCGCGCAGCATTCCCGCAACGGCGCTCTTGCCGCTGGCAATACCGCCTGTAAGGCCGAATCGTTTCATTATTTGTTTTTACCGCGTACCCGCGCCAGACGGCCCGGTTGCCGAAATCGTCCGAGGAATCGCTTTTGCCCGCCGCATCCGCGCCGCCTTCACCGTATTGCTCATCAACATCGTAATCGTCATCGGTCCCACGCCACCGGGCACCGGCGTCAATGCCCCCGCTACATTCACCGCATCCGGGTGCACATCTCCTACCAACGCATTCCCCTTCGCCAGGAATTTTTCCAAGCGGGTAGGGAAGTTCCGAAACAATCCTTCCGCCTCAGCCAAGTCCGTCACCCGATTCGTCCCCACATCAATCACCGCGGCCCCAGGCCGGATCCAATCCGACTGCACAAACCCCGATTTCCCCATCGCCGCCACCACAATATCCGCGCGCCTTACCACGTCCGCCAAATCTTTCGTCTTCGAATGGCAAATCGTCACGGTTGCGTTCGCGTGCATAAGCAGCAGCGCCATCGGCTTCCCCACAATATCGCTCCGCCCCAAAACCACCGCGTTCGCTCCCTCAATCGCAATGTCATTCCGCCGCAAAATCTCCATGCATCCAGCTGGCGTACAAGCCACCAGCCCAGGCCGCCCGCTCACCAACCTCCCCAAATTTACGGGATGAAACCCATCCACATCCTTCGCCGGATCCACGGCCTCCAGCACGCGCTTCGTATCCACCTGCGCAGGCAGAGGCAACTGAATCAAAATTCCGTCCGTATCGTTGTCCCGATTCAAATCCTCCACAATCGCCAACATCTCCGCCGTAGTCGCGCTACTCGGCGGTGTAATCAACCCGCTGCCCATCCCCAACTGCTCGCAGGCCGCAATCTTGCTCTTCACATAGAGCTGCGAAGCCGGATCGCTCCCCACCAAAACCGCCGCCAACCCCGGCCGTATCCCCGCCGACGAAAGTATCGCCACTTCATCCTTCAACTCCGCAAACATCGCATCCCGAATCTTCGCCCCATCCAATATTTTCGCCGTCATGCCATCCCCTGTAGATGCCGGGTTTAGCCCGGCTCTTCTAAAATTCTTTCGTCCTGCATTCGTCGCCGTACGCTACTCGATCATCCCAACGTAACAAATTGTCCCCCACAAGGACACCCGCTGTCACGCCTGCCCGTATCCTCAGTGATTCAGCGTCCCATGACTGCCCTAATCCTTATACGGTTTTGGTTTGCCGCTCGATTGCGGATGGTTCTGGCGTAATATCTCCGGCAGAATTAATTCATGATTTTATTGGAGGCGTTACGGTGTCTCTTTGGGATTTGCTTATCGCCTTGTGTTGCGCCATGCCTGTTGCAGGTGCGCTAGCGTCGGCAAAACTCGCAAGAGTCGGATTCTCCGGCTATGCGATTACAATTGCGGTTGGTTTGGTGTTTGGATTGGGTTGTGCGTACATCATGAAGGCAGTGGGAAATACGGTTGCCGCCCGCCTAAATTAGAATTCGGCTGCAACGCGCGAGCCCTATTTTCGAGCGCTCTATCTTTCGGCGATTATGTGGATCGTTCTAGCGCTATTTCTCGGAGCTTGGGTGTCATCCGCATTGCTCCGGATCTGCCCATTCTGCGCCTCCGCGTTATCTTTCTCCCCGTCCACTCTCCCCACCGTATAATCTCCCCATGTCCTCCGGGTCTTCTCCATCGCCAAAGGCGTCCCCCCACCTCCGCATCCACTCCATCAATATCTACGTCCGCGACCAAGACCGCAGCCTCCGCTTCTACGTTGACCAACTCGGCTTCCACCTGGCCTACGACGCCAAACTCCAATCCGGCGAACGCCTGGTCGCGGTAGCCCCTCCCGACGGCCAAGCCGTTCTCTCCCTAGTCGCCCCCAAACCCGACTCGCAAGACTACAAGCTCATCGGCCGGTCCTCGCGCGTGATGTTCATCACCGAAGACGTCCTCGCAAAATACCAGGAATGGTCCAAACGCGGCGTCCGCTTCCAACAAACTCCTCGTCTCCGCCGCATTAAGTTCGACGCCGAAGCGAGCACCGTCCGCCCCACTATCCAGTCCCCCCTCCTCGGCGAGGAAGCTAACATCTGGGGCGGCGTCTCTACTCGCTTCCGCGATCTTGACGGCAACACCTTCTTCCTCGTCAGCTTTGACGAAATCACCCACGCCCTCGAAGCCCAGCGCCGCGCCACCGCCGCCAAACTCGAACTCGAACGCCGCGCCGCCCAGGAACTGGAAATTGCCAACGAAGTCCAGTGCCGCTTTTTCCCCCAACTCCGTCCCACCATCCAGTCTCTCGACTATTCTGGTCACTGTTATCCAGCGCGCGCGGTAGGCGGCGATTACTACGACTTTCTCGACCTCGGCCCCGACCGCTTCGGCTTGGTCATCGGCGACGTTTCTGGCAAAGGCATCGCCGCCGCTCTCCTCATGGCCAATCTACAAGCCAATCTCCGCAGCCAGTGCGCCATCTCGCTCGACCAGCCTCAGCGCCTCCTCTGCGCCGTCAATCAACTCTTCTCCCAAAACACTCCCGATGGCGCCTTCGCCACGCTCTTCCTCGCCGATTACCACGTCCCCACCGGCCGCCTCCGCTATATCAACTGCGGCCATCCGCCCGCGCTCATCCTCCGCTGCGACGATTCCATCGACCGCCTCGACCCCACCGCCACCGTTCTCGGCATTTTCAAAAAGTGGGATTGCGAACTAGGCGAGCGCACCATCCACCCCGGCGACACCCTGGTCCTCTACACCGACGGCATCACCGAATCCTTCAACGAGTCCCGCGACGAATACGGCGAAGCCCGCCTGATCGAATCTCTCCTCCGCCACCGCGCCCAACCCAGCCAATCCCTCCTCCAAAATATCGTCGCCGACGTCCGCCAATTCTCCCCCCACGAACAACACGACGACATCACCCTAATCATCGCCAAATCCTCTCCCGCGTCTTGATACTGATTCGGTTTCCGGTTAGCGCGTAAATCAGGACTTGGCTCCAGAGTAGGTGCCAAGGTGAGAGGTTGTGAGGACAAGTTAACGGAAGTCGCCGAAAACGCCCTGGCGATCGTTGGATATGGGCGCGGATGCGCTATGGCACGATCGAAAGAAAAATAAACGCAGCGAAAATGACCAGGTGCACGATTCCCTGCAGCACCGTGGTACGCCCTGTCCCCAACGTAATTACGCTGACGAGGAGCGTTAGGGCCAACAGCACTCCCTCTTTGGCATTGATCCCCAAAGAGAGCGGTTTGTGCAACAGAAGAGAGACGACAGCGACCGCAGGAATGGTGAGTCCAATGCTCGCCAACACAGAGCCTAACGCCAGATTCATGCTGGTCTGCAGGCGATTTGCTCTGGCGGTCCGGAAAGCTGCCAAGCCCTCGGGCAGGAGCACGAGACCAGCGATAACGATCCCAACAACACTCTTCGGCGCGCCTGCCTTCTCGATCCCGAATTCCATGATCGGCGTAAGCGCCTTCGCCAACGCTACCACGGCTGCCAACGACACCAACAGAAGCGCGCTGCTTAGGAGCGCCACTCTATTACTTGGGGGAGGAGCATGCACTTCTTCGGTGCCTCCGCTCGCCGGGAGGAAAAAGTCGCGATGGCGCACGGTTTGTACAAACAAGAACGACCCGTATAGCATAAGAGACACAGTGGCTGCGAAAATCAATTGAGCCGGGCTGAACGTTGGCCCTTCCGTGGTTGTGGTGACACTTGGAAAAACGAGCGTCAAAGTAGTGAGTGCAATCAGCACAACCAGTGCCGCGTTTGCTCCTTGGAGCTGAAACGCTTGCTCGCGATGGCGCATCCCACCTGCCAACAGGCATAGTCCTACGATTCCATTGCACACAATCATCACCGCGGCGAAGACGGTGTCCCGCGCCAATACCGCTTTTTCCGGTCCTCCAGTGATCATCACCGATACGATCAGCGCCACTTCAATAATGGTGACGGCGACCGCGAGGACTAACGTCCCGAAAGGTTCGCCGACCCGGAACGCTACGACTTCTGCGTGATAGACTGCCGCGAACACCGCGGCGATCAACGCAAATGCCTCCGCCGCTGCCAGCGGTCCGCCGGAGCCGAGCGACAACTGGAGCACTAGCACGATGCAAGCGACGAGTGGCCAGGTCCAGGCCCACCAGGGAATTCGTACTGGAGTCGATGCCATCGGTTCCCTTCCGATATCCGCGCAGGCAAGATAACACGACACCGCCCGGATTTGGCATGGACGGAAAACTCGGCACAATATTTACAGACGGTTTGGCCTGCACGGGGATCAATCCGTATGTGCGGTTTCGCAGCGAGAAACTCCTGATTAGTCGGGCGGTCTCAATGGGTCGACGCAACACTAAGCCCGAAGTCTACTTGCTGGCGCTTCACAGGCTAAAACCGTTCGCGAGCGGCGATTCAAACGGAACACTACCCTGGCTAGGTTCCGATTAAGTAGAGCCCGACGGATCGGTTATCCAGGAGGAAGTATTGTTGGGTCAACCGATTAGATGGTGTTGAATCGACCGGTTGAGCTGGCACGCGTATCCGGAAACTTGCCCCAGTACCCAATTTCTTCAAAATCTCAAGGTGTCAATTCGAATTGGCACTTCTACTCTCAGCGCTTCTGCTTTATCTTTTTCTTCTCCTACGCCTTGCATCCGCCCTAAATCATCACAACAAACTCTCGCTCCAAATTTCTCTCCGCCAACAATTCCTAAACTCCCCGATCCATCGTGGCCAGTTTGCCTTTCTTGTGCATCGCCAGCCCCAGCAAATAAGCATCCGTCACCTGCTGATGCCCCGTCAGCCGATGCTCGAACCCTCGCGTCGCCGCGACAAATCCAATCTCATCGCCCCAGAATTGATGTCCCTTGTGCTTCGTATTCGCCTCGAGCAGCTTTACCGCTTCCCACGGTGTGACGGCGTTACTACAGCCTGCGCACCTGACCGCGCTCAACAAATGATCCACGATCCAAATCGACGCTCTTCAATGGTGTTCCGAGACGCTCAATACATTCCCGTCCGGATCCTTGAACCACGCCACCTTGCTTCCGCCCGGCGCCGTCCAAATTCCGCGTTCTTTGTCTTGAACGAATGGATATTTATCGAATGCGACGCCGCGTTTCGTCAGCCAGTCAACCATCGCTTCGATGTCGTCCCCTTTCCATCCCAGTACTGTGCTCCGCAGTGGCGTAAAATCGGGAACCTTTACGATCCGGATAGTGCTCTTGCCCGCCTGCATAACCAGCGCAAATTGGTCCAGACTCACAAAATCGAATCCCAGATTGCCCTCGTAAAAGGCGCGCGCTTTCTCGTAATCCTTGGTGAGAAGGAAGCCAACCATCTCCATCGAAGCCAGCATTGTCTCTCTCCTGATCGTGATGTTTCGGCTCTAAGGAATAGCACTTGTCGGCGCAGTTTTCTTTCGCTATTGTGACAAGAAATGTCGGAAAAGTGCCATAGCATCCTTTTTGACCAGCGCGGCCGCCCGTTGGCCCAAGTCGCGAGCGTTTCCGCCGATCTTGCCGACGGACACACGATCCCAGTGCATTTCCACCCCGAGGATCAACTCATATTCGCATCCAAGGGCGTAATGACCCTGCGCACCAATCAGGGCATCTGGGTAGTGCCGCCGATGCGCGCCGTCTGGATCCCTGCCAAAACGCCGCACTCGGTAACCATGTCGGGCCCGGTCGCCATGCGAACTCTCTATTTTCTTCCCA
>DATEWL010000678.1:0-2023 GCA_035258025.1 Candidatus Acidiferrum sp.
AGGGTTCAACTAGGCAGCTTTCTCGGGCCACTTTTTCCTGCACGTATTCGGGGCTCATCGCGCCGCTCCTGGTTTCCGCTGGAGCGTCTCTGGCGGCGGGTTAAAAGAAGAAACCCACCGCCAGGTTCGCTTCAGGCGGTGGGTTGGAAACTTTTTCTAGATTGCTAGCTGTTTCTCCACGCGCCGGAAGCGAAAATAGTCTTCTTCGCCTTAGTCGAGGTAATCGACATAGACGTCGTAGTGGTAATTCGCTTCGTCGCAATGGAAATCATACTGGGAAATAGAGTAGCACAAGAAAAACCGGACGCATAGCAAGGATTGATAGTGAGGTTCGAGGAAGTGCCGGAAAGTTGTGGCTGCGAAATCAGCTTTCAAGCAAAAGCCTTATTGGGCTAACGAACGTCCGCACATGCGTTCATTAACAACCTCACAATCAATAACTTACGGGGAGCGGCTAAATTCGGCGAGTCGAGTTTAACGGGGCAAGGGTCGATGGGCGCAGGGTGCGCCTCCCGGGTATTCAAGCTCGAGAAAATCGGAGCGCCAAACACAACCAGAATTAGTTTCATTTAGGCTTCTCTCTGTCGGCTGAGATGTCGGATTCGAAGATCAGACTGGAGCAGGTGAGGCCGGACTCGGCTTTTTGGAGTTCGGAAATGTCGAGCTGGGTGACGTGGAAACCGGCGGCTTCGATGCGGGCACGCGTGTGCGGGAATGATTCAGGAAAAATGATCGTGTTGCCGAGCGCCAGGGCGTTGGCGGCGTGGGGCTCTGTGGGATCAACGTCGATCCATTCGAACCCTGTGAACGGTTCTGTGTTGAACCAAGCACGATTGGCAAGCAATGTGGCAAAGGTGGCTCGCGAACCCGACACCTGCCTCCGGCCTATGTAAGTGACGGCCGATTTGAGATGCAGGCAGCCAGTCACCTCAACGCCAATTACTTCGTAACCGTGCGGCCCAAGGATGTAGGCGAGTTGGCGGACGCCTTCTGCGTTGCTGCGCTTAGTAAGTCCGACAAAAAGTCTGCTGCCGACGCGGAGAATGTCCCCGCCTTCGAGTGTGCCGGGAAGAGTGACGTACGCGAGTTTGCGAAACTCAGAGAGGACTTGCGCGAGCGTCGCGGCTTCGGGGCGGCGTGATTCGGTGCCGAGCGGGAAAATGACGGCGAGTTCATCGAGGATGATGGCGGGGTCCTCGACGAACATGGAATCAGGGAGATCGGGCTGGGCGGGGAGTGAAACGACGCGGACGCCGAGTTTTTCGAGGAGGTTTTCATAGGCGCGATGTTGCGCGCTGGCGATTCGTAGATCGATCGGCTGGCGGGGAATGAAGCTCAGTTCGCAATTTACGATAGCGGGACTGACGGCGCGCGTGATGGCTGTGAGCATAGAGGAAGAGCGAGTTTACACGAGAACCTTGCGAATGATTGAAGCTCGCGTGCGAAGAAGATAGACTCGGCGCGCAGGAATCGGCGAGGGGGAATTGCATGGGTGTTTTGCAGAGAGTGGGGAGCGGCATAGCCGCGAGTGCATTGGTGCTGGGCACGTGCAGCGCTCCGTCGGCGAGCGGTACACAGGACAAGGCTACCGCGGCGGTGGACGAGGTGTTTGCGGACTTTACGAAGGCGGGTTCTCCGGGATGCGCGGTGGCGGTCTACAGAAATGGCAGGATCATCTACACAAAAGGCTATGGTCTGGCGAATATCGAAGAAGATGTAGCGCTCACATCGGAATCGGTATTCGACATTGGCTCGACTTCGAAGCAGTTTACGGCTACGAGCATTCTGCTGCTGGAAAAACAGGGGAAACTCTCCGTCAACGACGACGTCCGGAAATACATTTCTGAGTTGCCGGACTACGGATCGAAGATCACCATCCTGCATCTTCTGAATCACACGAGCGGGCTGCGCGATTACCTGACGCTGATGGACCTCGCGGGCATCAACACAGACAGCGTGACGACGGACGAGGATGCGCTGCAAATCATCGCGCGACAGAAAGCGCTGAATTTTGCGCCGGGGA
>DATEWL010000679.1:0-2260 GCA_035258025.1 Candidatus Acidiferrum sp.
GGAACTGGGTTGGCCTTCCGGCAGCGAAACAGTGATCCATTCCCTCGGAAGCAGCACATTGAACGGCCAGAAAATTGGGTCGGTTGTTTTGCTCGGCTCCGGCACAAAGCTTACATTCCAGCAACAATCGGACGGGTTGCACATTCAACTTCCAGCGCAAGCCCCAGGAAAGTACGCCTATGCTTTCCGCGTAACGTTTGAGGGCGCGACGCCATAGAAATAGATAGTGACGCTGGCGCCGGTGCCTGGAATTTGCTAAACAAATGAAGTTGCTGGCTTAGTTGGCAACGGTGAGGTCAATGGTGATGGAGCCGGGAATCCGCTGCCCAGACAGCGGAGTTTGATCGATGACGGCGCCGTGCGGCCACTGTGGGGCTGACACGTAATTGACTTTGCGCCGGAGTCCCGCAACATCCAAGCGGTGCTGCGCATCAACTTCGTTCAGGCCGACGAGATGCGGCATGACGAAGGCGGTATCGCGCGGACCAACGGATACAAGCACATCGACGCGAGGAGTAGCAGCTCCAGCGCCTGGACGCGGCGTCTGAATCATAACGGTGTCCGCAGGCTCGTCTGGAGTTGTGATGCCGGAAACTTCGCCGACTTGCAACCCGGCGCGGAGCAGCTCGATGCGCGAGGCACGAAGGGAGTTTCCCTCGAGCAGGGGAATTTGCAATTGCCGCTGGCCGAGGCTGAGAACCACGTGCGCTTGCTGCGAAACCTTCATGAGCATGCCCGGCGGCGGGCTTTGCCGGACCACTATATTAATAGGGAGCTCGCTGTAGATGCGGTCGGCGACGCGAAGCACCAGCCCGCGAGAGTGCAGCAAGCCATTGGCTTCCGAAACGTTTTTGCCGACGAGATTGGGCATGTTCACTTCGCGGCCGTGAATCGCGATGCGCATCGCGGTGATAGCGCTGAGAAAAGCGGCCGCCGCCAGGATGAACACCAGCAGCGCCATCCGGCTTACCCATTCCAGTCGCTCTCTGAGAGTCATAAAAGTTCGCCGATCTCAGGTTTCAAAGAACTGATGTAAGTGTAAGACCGCAAGCGTAGTGACGGAAACCTTTTTTGCTCTCTAGCTTCACTTCTTGAGTGGCGGCGCCGGATACTCCGGCAACTTGTCTTTGCTGGTGTCGGCACGCTTCACTTGGAGTTCGTCAAAGAGCAGCGAGGGGCTAATGATAGTTGTAGGCACGCCGCCGCTGCGGTTGCTCACGAGCGGGTCGTTGCCAACAGCGATTAGATTACTCCTCAGTGCCCGGACGTCGAGCTCGCTAAAGACAGCGCCGCGGACCAATTCCTCATGGCCATCCGCATAGACGCGATACAAGAGCCGCGGAGAATTGCCTGGGCCGAGCGTGTCCACGCGATACGCGTAGGGCTTGCCCTGCTCGGTGACCATCTGAAGTATTTTTTTCTTGAGTTCGTCCGGCGATTGCGCTTCGGCGCTCTTTAGCAGCAGCACGCCGAGACTCGCGGAAGGGAAGGACCCCGGAGCGGCGCGCCCGTGGCCATTCGAAGCAGGGAAGTCGCGCACCGGCTGGCGGCCCAACAAATAATTGTTGAGCATTCCGTTTTCGATGACGTTGACGGTTTTTGCCTTCACGCCTTCGTTGTCAATCTCATAGCTGCCGACCAGGCTGTGCCCCTGAAAATCTTTCAACGTCGGATCGTCGATCAGCGTGAGAAAGCTGGGCAGCACCCGGGTTTTGTAGCTCGTGGCGAACGCGCCGACAGTGCGGTTGGGTTTGCCGGGCTGGGGCTTGCGGCCCACAACGTTTGAACCCACCAGAGAGGCAATTACGTCATTCGCTGCATCCGGCGCGAAAAGAACAGGGCCGCGATATTCTTCCTCGACGATCGGCGCCTTGCGAAGCGCAATCACCGTTTCCAGCGCTTGTTTCACGTCGCTAAGCAATTTCTCTCGCGCTGGAAGTTCTTCCGGCCGGCCAACCATCCAGTAGGGATTGCGGCTCACACGCATGCCGTCCTCGGCCTGCGCAGAGCTATTCAATTGCAGGTTGTAAGTGGTCTTGCCATTTCGCGTAACTGTGCCTTCGGAATCCACAAAGTATTCGTTGATTGCGGAAAAGCGCGCCGAGGCGCTGACCGATTGAATCTCCGGATACTGGCGATAAAGATTGGTAATCTCCTCGAGAGTCTTGCCCCAAGCGGCTTCATCGACCTTAAGAGAAACGATGGGCTCTAGCACATTAACGACGGGCTCTTTGGAAAAGTCGTCGACCGGGTTGGGGTC
>DATEWL010000680.1:0-4193 GCA_035258025.1 Candidatus Acidiferrum sp.
CATTTTTATTGTTTCGCCCAGCGGCTCCATGCTGAGTTGCAAGACGCCGATTTTGAAAGGCATGGTCATCGTTTCACTTTTGCTCCGTGAAGACGGGCCGGCGAAATTGCACGCTAAGCCGGATCGGTCCACGAATGTTCGAGACCTTTTGTGAGTTGCCAGAGCGCCCGGTTGAGCGGCGTCGGAACGCCCATTTTTTCGCCCCAATCGGCGATGGCGCCGTTCATGAAATCCACTTCGGTCTGGCGCTTGGCAAGAATGTCCTGGAGCATGCTGGCTTTGTGTTTGCCGGGTGCGTTGGCGCCTTTTTGCACAAGCGCGCGGGGATCGCCATGAAGCTCAATGCCAAGCGCCCTTGCAACGGCTTCCCCTTCAGCGATAAGAGCGTTGAAAAGAGCGCCAGTCGGAGGAAAGCGGGTGGCGGCGCCGTGGTGAAGTAGAGTAAGCGCGCCCACGGGATTTGTTGAAGCATTAAAGATTAGCTTGGTCCATTGTGCGCCGCGCGCGTCCTGGAGAGGAATTACGCGTAGTCCGGCGCGATTGAGGAGTTCGGCGAGTTGCGCGACGCGCGCGTAAGTCGTGTTTGTTGGTTCGAATGGCCCGATCCAAGTGTCGCCGTTAATGTCGAAACAGGCGTGGCCTGGCTCGATGACATGGCCCGCTGGAAATGTAGTGCCGCGAATCACGTACCGCACATGCTTGGCGAGAATCTCTTCGTTGCCGACACCATTCTGGACGGAGCAGACGGCGCTCTTCTCATTGAAAATGTGCGCGGTTTGTTCGATGGCGCTGCAAGTGTGTGTGCTTTTTGTCGCGACAATGCCGAAATCGCAAGGCGGAATTTTGCTGGCATCAGAAGTCGCGTGGAGACGCACAGTGAAATCGGCGGCGCCGCTGATACGCAAGCCGCGTTCATTGATTGCTTGTGTGTGGCCCTTCCAAATATCGTAGGCATGGACTTCGACGTCTTCGAGGCGGGCGAGGTGCGCGCCGAAGATACTTCCGATTGCACCGCAGCCGACAATGCAAATCTTCACGCTCATGCGATCTTCAACGCCTCAACGCCGGTGTAGAAGCGCCATGGCACGTTCGCGAGGCATTCACCTTCTTTCTTGCCGACGCGATAGGTGTCCTGCGTGTAGAGACAGACTTGGCCGTCCTGATCGACTACCTGCGGATGGAAACTGAGGACCATGTTTTCTTTCAGTTCGATGTGCGTGTTCGCGCCGATGGCGGGGTTTTCGAGCATGGTCATGCCGATCGAGTGGCCGGTAAGGTGCCCGAGTTTGAATCCCGCTTTGTCGAAAATGTTTGTCGCGGCTTTGTGGACATCGCTCGCGAGCGCGCCATCGTGCATTTTTTCGCGCGCAGCTTCCATGGCTTGGGGATACACGTCGCTCATGGCTCGCGTGCGCGGGCTGACTTTGCCGCGGATCAGCGCGCGGGAGAATTCCACCCAGTACCCATCGGTCCCCGCGATCTCGAGGGAATAGAGCAGCAGATCGTCGGCGCCCACTTTGCGCAGTGAAGGAACTTTGAAGTGGGCTTCTGCCTCGCCGCCTGTGCCGCTAAGCACGATGTTCATCATGCGGGACCCGGCGCCGCGCGCGAAAAAGCGTTCGACAGCGGGCGCCATGATTTCTGCTTCACTCTTGCCCGGGTCATAAGCGCCGAGCAAAGCGTGAAAGCCGTCGAGGATGATATTCATGCTGCCGCGAAATCCGGCAAGTTCTTCTTCGCTTTTGACGGCGCGCGCCATGTCGAACTGAAAATCGAACGGAACAAGCTCGAAGGAGCCTTGTTGGAGTTCGCGGTAGTCGCGGACGGCCATCACGAAGTCCATGCCGTAAACGGCGACACGTTTCCATTGATGCTTTTCGATCTCTTCGCGCAACCATTTACCGGGAATTTCCGCCCAGACCTTTTCTTGAACCCAAGGGGCTTTTTTGTCGCCGATCCACCGGGCTTCGCGGGGGAAGACGAGAACGGGATCACCCGCGAGCGGAATCAAGACGTACACGTAGCGGTGGACGATTTCGAATCCGGAGGTATAGCGCACGGCGCCTTCAAATCCGGTGTATTGATTGCCGCAGACAATCAGGACGTCGACTTTTTCCGCAGCCATGGCGGCGCGAATGTTGTTATAACGGCGCTCGATTTCTTTTTGGCTAGTCATCGAAGTGGCTCCGGCCCTCGTCAGCGCGCACCGCAGATTTCCGCCGCAGCCAGCGCATAAACCTTGGCGGTGCTCACGAGCGTTTCGATGGCAACCTTTTCGCCTTCGGCGTCGCGCGGGCCGCTTGACGGTCCGTAATTGATCGTTTCGATTCCGTAGCGCGTCATCACGGAGGCATCGGAATCCCACAAAACGGTAGTGTACTTCGCAGGCGTGCCGAGGACGCGCTCGTGACAAGCTTCGACCGTTTTCACGAGCGGATGATCTTTCGAGATTTCCGCGCCGGGCACGGACACGAAAGTCTCGTACTCGACATCGTAGTCAGGATGCTTTATTCGCAAGTCGAGGACGAGTTGTTTGATGGCGACCCGCACTTCCTTGAGCGGCATCGTTGGCGGCACGCGCACGTCCAAGAAAACATCCGCGCGGTCGGGAGTGCGGCTGACACGCCAGGGATGGCCGCCGCGGATACAGCCGACATTCACAACGCCGGGCTGGCCATCGTAGACGGCTCTCTTTTCCCACGCGGCGATCCATTCATAAATGGGCGGGAGAATTTCCTTCAGGCGGAAAATGGAGCTTTGGTCCTGCTTGCCGCGAGTGAAGGCTGTGTGCACATAGTGCCCATGCGTGGAAATGCGCACCCAAACCGTTCCGTAGTGCCCCAGGACGAGTTGCATGTCCGTGGGCTCTCCCAAAATACACATGTCCGGCAAAACGCCGTGGTTGACGAGATGGTGTGAGCCGACGCCGTAGCCGCGATATTCTTTGCCGACAAACTCGTCACTCCATTGCGTTTTTTCAATTTCGCCGGCGACGGCGGCAATGGTGACGTCGCCCTCAAGCATTATTCCGGCGCGCATCAAGGCTTTGACGGCTTCCGTGTAGCAGACCAGCGCCCCTTTCATGTTGTAGATGCCGAGGCCGTAGATCATTCCATCGCGAATTACCGCTTTTGGTTTGTAGCCTAGACCGGACAGAAAAGTTTCGCGACCGGAGTTCGACGTATCCATGTGACCGTTGAACATCAGGCTTTTGCCGTTGCCGGCGCCTTCCCAAAGGCCGACAACGTTTGCGCGGCCGTCTTCGACTTCCTGCCAAGTGACGTCCAGTCCGGCTTCTTCGAAAGCGCGGCGCATATAACGACCCATTTCCAGTTCTTCGCCAGTGGGGCTAGGAATATTCACGAGGTCGCAGGCCATCGAGACGATTTCGTCCTCGCGGACTTGCGAGAGAATCGCGTTGGCCAGGTCTTCCTTCATTGAGACAGAGACCTCCGTACTGCGTGTGCGTTTTTCATGGCGCGCTCAAAGGCGAAAATCGTCGGGATAGGAGCACAGTTTTTCGCATCCTTTTTCCGTCACCAGAAAATTGTCTTCGAGGCGCAATCCCCCGCCGCCTTCCCAATATATGCCGGGCTCGATCGCGAGCACCATCCCGGAGCGCATTTCGCCGGGAGCAACGCGATGAGAGTACGGCGCCTCGTGAGCGCGCGCGCCGACGCCGTGCGCGACTGGGTGCGATGGTTGTCCTGGATACCCGGCTGCATCGATTCCATCGCGAATGATGCAGTCGATTTCGCCAAGCGGAGCGCCGTTGCGGACGCAATCAACAGCATCGTCGAAAATCTTCAACAATTGATCGAGCAAACGATTGTAGGCGGGAGTTAGTTTTCCCGGGCAAAGGTTTTTCGTCAAATCGGTCCAATAGCCGTCGGCACAAACCCAGATTTCAACAAGCGTGGGCTCATCTTCGATCACAGGGCGGTGACTTGTGGCTGTGAAGGTCGCGATACCCCGGCCGGACCAAACCAACGTAAAGGCTCGAGCCATTTCGACTTTGCCTTTGTAGCCAACGCCGACGGCGTGGATGTGGCCCTCGATCATTGCAGCAACTTCGCTTTCTTTCATGCCCAGCTTGATATTCTCTCGGGCGTGTTCCATGCCGATGGCCGCGAGCTCGTTGGCCAGGCGCATGCGCTCGATTTCCTGGGGCGTTTTGATCATGCGGACTTCGG
>DATEWL010000681.1:0-4586 GCA_035258025.1 Candidatus Acidiferrum sp.
CGCTCCTGCAGGGACGCTGCCGGGAGTGAGCGGCTACCAGCTGCATTTTTCTTCGAGCGACGTGTATACCCCGGGTGACAGCGTCGATGTATTGATCGCCATGAATCCCGCCGCGCTGAAGATGAATGTCGCGGACCTCAAGGCCAACGGGATTCTGATCGTAAATTCTGATGCGTTTACGGAAAACGATCTGCGTAAAGCCCAGTCGAAGACGAACCCGCTCGAAGATCATTCGCTCGACAAATACCGGCTCTTTTCCGTCGAGCTGGAGCGTCTTACAAAAGTAGCGCTTGAGCACCTGGGCATCGACGCGAAGTCCATCAGCCGCTGCAAAAACTTTTTTGCGCTTGGCATGTGCTATTGGCTCTACAACCGTTCGATGGAGCCGACGGTACGGTGGATTGACGCGAAATTCAAGAACAAGCCGCTTCTCGTCGAAGCCAACAAGCTCGCGATGAAGGCCGGCTATTCATATTGCGAAGCCACTGAAGCTTTCCAGATCAGTTATGAGATTCCGCCCGCGCAGCTCGCGCCGGGCTTTTACCGCAACCTTAGCGGAAACCAGGCTTTGGCGCTGGGCTTCGTCACCGCGTCGCAGAAATCAGGCCTGCCACTCTTTCAGGGCAGCTATCCTATTACCCCTGCGTCGGACATTCTTCACGAGCTTTCGCAATACAAAGATTTCGGCGTGATGACCTTCCAGGCCGAAGACGAAATTGCGGCTATCACCAGCGCGATCGGCGCAGCTTACGCAGGCGCGCTGGCCATCACCACGACTTCCGGCCCTGGCATGGCGTTGAAGACGGAAGCGCTGGGTCTTGCGGTAGCCGTTGAAATCCCTCTGGTCATTTGCGATATTCAGCGCGGCGGACCTTCCACGGGGTTGCCGACGAAGACCGAGCAGGCGGATCTCTTGCAAGCGCTCTTCGGCCGCAACTCCGAAGCGCCGATTCCCATCATTGCCGCTGCGACACCCAGCGATTGTTTTTGGGCTGCGCTCGAAGCCAGTCGCATTGCTGTCAAATATATGATTCCCGTCATCATTCTTTCGGACGGCTATCTGGCGAATGGTGCCGAACCCTGGAAGATTCCGAACGTGGATGAAATCCCGGCATTCCCCGTGAAATTTGCTACGGAAGCCAACGGTCCGAACGGTTATTTACCCTACAAGCGCGATCCGCAAACGCTTGCGCGCCCGTGGGCGGTTCCAGGCACGCCAGGTCTCGAACACCGCGTCGGCGGACTCGAGAAACAGGACGTCACCGGCAACATCAATTACGAGCCTCTCAATCACGAAAACATGGTTCGCATCCGTGCCGCGAAAGTTGCGGGTATCGTGCAGGACATCCCGGATGTGGTTCCCGCCGGCGATGCGGAAGGCGATTTGTTGATCGTCGCGTGGGGCTCGACGCACGGGGCCATTACGGCCGCATTGAAAGCGCAGCGCGCGCAGGGCCGCAAGATTGGCCACGTTCATCTGCGCTATCTTAATCCGCTGCCGGCGAACCTTGGCGAAGTGCTGCAGCGCTACAAGACCGTTCTTGTGCCGGAGCTGAACATGGGCCAGCTTCTTTGGGTGTTGCGCGCCAAATATCTGGTCGACGCCATCGGCCTCAACAAGATTCAGGGCCGGCCGTTCAAGCAGGCCGAAGTTGAGCAAAAGATCGAAGAGATTCTTGGGGAGAATTCCTGATGAGCACTGCTACGCTGCCGCCGATCACGCCTCTCACCAAGAAGGATTTTCAGACCGACCAGGAAGTACGCTGGTGTCCAGGCTGCGGTGACTACGCGATTCTTTCTGCCGTTCAGTCTGTTTTCCCAGAACTCGGGATCAAACGCGAAAATTTCGTGGTGGTTTCCGGCATCGGCTGTTCGAGCCGCTTCCCGTATTACATGAACACGTTCGGCTTCCATACCATTCACGGACGCGCACCCGCGGTCGCCACGGGAATCAAGGCGATTCGCCCGGACCTGGAAGTTTGGGTCGCCACTGGTGATGGCGATGCCCTCTCCATCGGCGGCAATCACACGATTCACATGCTCAGGCGCAACGTCGGCCTGAAAGTTTTGCTCTTCAACAACCGCATCTACGGGCTGACGAAAGGCCAATATTCGCCTACGTCGGAGATCGGAAAGAAAGCGAAGTCGACGCCCTTCGGGTCGCTCGACCGGCCGTTCAATCCAATTTCTCTCGCCATCGGCGCCGAGGCTACTTTTGTCGCGCGCTCCGTCGACGTCTTCCAGCAGCATCTCAAAGAAACGCTCAGACACGCTGCGGCCCACAAAGGCTCCGCGTTCGTCGAGATTCTGCAAAACTGCAACATCTTTAATGATGGCGCGTGGTTCAACCTCACCGAGCGCGACGCGCGGAGCGAGCACATCATTCAGCTGGAGCACGCCAAGCCTCTGGTTTTTGGCAAGAACCGCGACAAGGGCATTCGGCGCAAGACCGACGGCGACATTGAAGTCGTCCAACTCGGCAACGGCATCACGGAATCAGACCTGGTGGTGCACGACGCTCATCATCCGCGTCCATCCTACGCCTTCTTGCTTTCGCACATGGAGCATCGTCCGGGTTTCCCCACGCCCATCGGCGTGCTTCGCGCCTGGGACGATCTTCCGCGCTATGAAGACGTCATGAACCAGCAGATCAAAGACGTTATTGCGAAGCGTGGACCTGGCGATCTCGCGAAACTTCTGCGTGCTGGCGATACCTGGGAAGTGAAATAGCTTCAGCCAGCCCGCGCACGAGTTCTCACGTCGATAAAATACAGTCGGCACTATCGCTTCGCTGGCAGTTTCTCCCGAAAATAAGTGCACTCACTGTTGATCGGACATATCTCGCACTTCGGCTTGGTTCGCTTGCAAATCTCGGCACCATGACATTTAAGCAGCAGATACGCCCTTAGCCTCGCGTCGAACGTCTCGGGGAGTTCCGCCGCCATTGCCTCCTGTGCAGCGCGATAACCGGCCGCGTAATTTTTGTCCTCATCACCGAATAAAATGCGTTGCGGCACGCCTATGCAAGCCGAAGGCACCGCAGCTACGGGCGCCAGTCCCGCAAACAAGAGAATTTTGTCTGCGCCAGGGTCGCCAATGACGGGAAATTCCTTTAGCGCTTTCTTAGCGAGGCGAATACCTTTGCCCGCCTCTTTCTTTTCTTCCAGCAGCAATTTTTCGAGCGACCACTTCAAATCGCCGCCGAACTCTTCATTCACAATCTTTGCAATCGTCTTCAATCGTTCCGCGCGCAGCTCTGGCACGATTCCCCCGAGCCGCATCAACTTAGCCAGCTTCGCTTTTGGCGCGGCTAGAATCTCCACCGGCTTCGTTCCCACGCCGCTCTTTAAAGCTTTGTACCCTTTCGTGCATGATGCATCCGTCGCAGGGTATCCGCAGTTCACAAACAGGATCATCTCGTAAGGGTCGTTTGGCCCGGCGGCTACCTGCTTGCCGTAGTGTTTCCCCAGCGCTTCGAGGACCCTGCCCAGCTCGCGCTTGGATTTCTGCATCTAGGCCTCCTCCGCCCGCATCATACTCACAGCCCAATAAGCGTATGATTGGGCCTCGGGATTCCAGTCAATCCCGACCTACCTTAGGAGAGAGACTCATGACCCCGAAAAATAACAAGCGCGAAGCTTCCTACAATCAGCTAGAAGAAGGCACGCGACACGCTCGACCGATTCAACACCAGCACGCTCCCGAAATCCAGCCTTACGGAAAAATCGCCAAGCTGCCGATTGCTCTCGATGAGCAAGTCTGCGCTGGCAGCGCCGCGAATCTCAACCAGCTTCTCGCCGACACCATGACGCTCCGCGATATGTACAAAAAACATCATTGGCAGGTGGCCGGCCACACCTTCTACCAGTTGCATTTGCTCTTTGACAAGCATCATGGGGAACAGGACGAGCTCGTGGATGACATCGCCGAGCGCATTCAGGTCCTGGGCGGAATCAGCCTGGCGATGGCGGCGGATGTTGCCGAGACAACTCTGATCCCGCGGCCGCCGCGTGGCCGAGAGGAAGCCCCGGTACAGATCTCGCGCCTTCTCGAAGCTCACGAAACCATTCTGAAGGAAGCTCGCACAATGGCCAAGCAAGCCAGCGAGGCCGGTGATGACGGGACCAACGATTTGATTGTCTCAAACGTGATCCGGACAAACGAACTCCAAGTGTGGTTCCTGGCCGAACACCTTGTGGATGTGCCCCTGGTTAGGGCCGATAAGGCTAAAGCAGCCGCGTCCTAAGATTGGCTGTTCCTGGGCCATAATGCTTGGCAAACAAAAAGCTTGGACACGGAAAAAGCGCTTCAGCGTATTCGCGCGTCTACTCGGATAGGTTGCGTTCGGCACCGGAGCACAGTTGCGCCTCCTTTAGCACGGCCCAAATTCGCGTGAAGTGGAGCCCGTTCTTATTGCGGCCTGATATTCCCAAGCTGCGGAACTTTGGGCCCTTCAAGGCGAAAGCCGACTTCAAGACTCCGCGGAGTCCATCGTGAAACATTTCTTGCTCGGAATTCTCACCACAATCGCAATTATCGCCGTCGGCGGATTTGCTTATCTGCGCCTCGGTCTGGCGGAGGCGCGC
>DATEWL010000682.1:0-2948 GCA_035258025.1 Candidatus Acidiferrum sp.
CGAGATGAATGGCGGCATCCAGGGTGGTCAGTTCCACGAGTTCGGGTTTGCGAAATGGGCCCTTCTCCTGGGGAGGAAATGCAGCGAGAGCCTCCTTGCGGAGTTCTTTGACGGGGCGCGTCGGAGTTAAGCGGAAGAAGCCCGCAGGATCAGCCCCTGCGTCCGAGCGGCTGTACAGTTCGTTTATGTAATGGAAGCTGGTAACGATTCCTTCGTTGTTGCGATGCTCGGTATGAGCAAACATTCGCTCGCCGTTATCATCAGGGATGTATACGACGCCGTCTTTTTCAAACGCTGGTTTCTTCTCGCCACCAGACTCAAGCCAGTACAAGTGTTGCTCTTGCTCCAAGAGAATGAACGAGATTTTCGTGCCTTCGGGCGTATAAATCCCAACGAGCTGCTTCCACTCAAGTGGCACATCGGCGGGTTTGGGTCCAGGTGTAAGAGATGCGGAGGATTGTCCGTTGATAATGCCAGGGGCCCAAAGCAAAAGCGCAGCAAGCAGTAGAGGCAACAGTTGGAAGGGAAACGCGAGCCTTGATTTTGCAGACGTGCTCATCACTCTGACTAGTTTGCTGCGAAGCATTTGCGTGTCCCTTGTCCGATCAAGGTGTCTACTACAAGCGGTGAGACATAATAGCCGAGAACCGTAATCTGCGCGAGATACAAATGTTGCCGGACTATGGCTGAATCATCTTCCGAAGAGCCATGAAGCGCCAGAGTGCCGTTTTAGTGGCGATTCAAGCAGTGCGCATGTAATGGAACGCAGAAACGTTTGTTGCACTCCGGAAGAAGGTTGGTCAAACGGTGTACCAGCGGAAGCCTTTGCGCTGTTCTTCGGCTATCTCTTTGAGAATCGCGAGCGTCTGCGGACGGCGGTACTGGCCGCAGGCGGCCAGGATGGCGTTGACCAGAGCGACGGGGGCGGAATACGAAGCACCGAAGGAAGTGGATTCAACGCTGGCGAGAAAAACTTCGTCGCACTCGCGGGCGAGGGGCGAAACGTAGGTATCGGTGATGCCGACACAGTAGGCGCTGCGGGCGCGCGCCAAGTGCACGCCTTCGACCGTTTGGCGGAGGCCGCGGCGAAAGCTGATTGCTAGCACCAAGTCTCGTTGGTTTACGGTGCGGACCAGGTGGGCGATTCGGCCAGCTGAAGTGGCGGTGAAAACCGGCAAGCCGAGCAGCGTAATTTGGTACTCCAAATAATCGGCCAGAATGGCTGCAAGATCGCCGGCGAGCAGCACGATGCGCCGCGCGTCGTAGAAACGCTTGGCGAGGGAGACTAGGCGCGGTGCATCGAGACTGTTCTTGAGCCCGTGCAGATTCTTGAGGTCTTGCTCGAGGGCGTCGCGAACGTAAGCAGGCATGCTGCTGACCTTGCCCGCGGATTGCATGGTGTCGAGAGATGTAGCGAAGGCGATCGAAAGGTCGTGGAGATGGCGCTGAAAGTCGCGATAGCTGGCAAAACCGAGGCCGCGGACGATGCGAACGACAGTGGCGGGATCGGTTTTGAGGCGCTTGGCCATGGCGCGGACGCTAAGAAGGACATAATCGCGGGGATGCTCAAGAATCGGGCGAATAATCTCCTGGCGCTTGGCGCTGAGCAGTTCGATGCGCTCCGCGAGGGAAGGAGCCGCGGCTTGAGGGGGAACGGGTGGTCGTTTCATGGCGCCAGAGAATTGCCTAAAAGCTCCGTCGTGTCAACTATGCTGAATAGTTAATTCAGATAACGATTTGAGGATATAGAAAGTTTCGGCAACAGACGATAGTTCTCAGCTGTTTGTGCAAACACCTGCACATCGGGTGACATTCAGAACCCACTCTCCACCGACAAAGACGGGGTGGCGTGTAAGTCGGTTTCATTATTTCTTCGAGGCTGCGGCTTTTTCTTCGAGGCCCGGGGCGATGACCGGCTGAAGAAAAGGCATCATGGCGCGAAGTTTGGGGCCGAGCTGCTCGACCGGATGGCTTTGCTCACGCTTACGCGTGGCGAGGAAATTCGGGCATCCAGCTTCGTTTTCCGCGATCCATTTTTTTGCAAAACTGCCGTCGCGAATTTCGGCGAGGATTTGGCGCATCTCTTCCCGTGTTTTTTGCGTGATGATGCGCGGGCCGGCGGTGTAGTCCCCGTGCTCGGCGGTGTCGCTGACGGAATAGCGCATGTAGCTGAGGCCGCCGCGGTAAATGAGATCGACGATGAGCTTGAGCTCGTGCATGCACTCGAAGTAGGCGACTTCGGGTTGATAGCCCGCGGCGACGAGCGTGTCAAAGCCTGCTTTGATGAGTTCGCTGACGCCGCCGCAGAGAACGGCTTGTTCGCCGAAAAGATCGGTCTCGGTTTCTTCCGTGAAAGTTGTTTCGAGAACGCCAGCGCGCGTGCAGCCGAGACCCTTGCCGTAGGAGAGCGCGAGGGCTTTGGCGCTGCCGCTGGCGTCTTGTTCAATGGCGATGAGCGCCGGCGTGCCGCCGCCTTCTGTGAAGACTTCGCGGACGCGATGGCCGGGGGCTTTGGGCGCGATCATGGAGACGTCGACAGTCGCAGGGGGCTTGATGGTGCCGAAGCGGATGTTGAAGCCGTGGGCAAACATGAGCGTCTTGCCGTTAGAGAGGTGCGGCTCGATTTGTTCGCGGTAGAGTTTGGGCTGCTTGGTGTCGGGCGCGAGGATCATGATCACGTCGGCCCATGCAGCGGCTTGCGAGGGAGTGTTGACGGTGAGGCCTTCTTTTTCCGCTTTGGCGCGAGAGGCGCTTCCCTCCGGCAGGCCGACGCGGACGCTTACGCCGCTGTCGCGGAGATTGAGCGAATGCGCGTGGCCTTGGGAGCCGTAGCCGATGATGGCGACTTTCTTCGCTTGAATCAGGGAAAGATCTGCCGAATTGTCGTAGTAAAGATTTGCCATTTGCTTCCTCTCGTGACCGGATTGCGATCGCAAAAACAATTAAGT
>DATEWL010000683.1:0-4753 GCA_035258025.1 Candidatus Acidiferrum sp.
AGGACAATTTCGAGCTCGATTTGCGCGCCCACCGCGATTTCTTTCGGGCAAAGAAAAAACACGCCTGTTGAGCTGATATCCCGCGTGACAAGCGTTACGGGGAAATCTTCAGCGTGGGCTCCAACGCTGCGCAATCGCAAAGGAAGTTTTAGCGAAGCGCGCGGGTATTCGCGCTGCTCGTGGTTTACGCCCACGGCGTGTGTTGGCACGCGCACAAAACGGCGCGGCTGTCCCGGCGTGAGCAATGGCGCCACGCGCAGAGCAGGGACCCGCACCGGTTCCGCCACTACTTCTGGCAAAGGCGGCGCCAGCTTGGCCCTGACTGCTTCTTTCTCCCCCGACCGAATGGATGTTGCGCGGTTCGTCGCGCCCATCTAGCCCTCAGAGATACCACTTCGTCGCTGCCATACCTGGCCCGACTGCCCTTGCCCCGACTACGCTTGCACTTGAACTTGCCCCGGTCCCAAAACTTGGTGAGTGGGTGGATAAAATGCCATCTAAGGGCCCAGACGTCAACCTGTGGAAAACGTTCGAAGTGTCCTAAGCTCAAACACTTGGTAATAGTACCAGACTCTGTAAGCGGCTCTCACACTGTGTTGTGGATTCTTTCGTCCAATATGGTGCTCGACAGCGCGGCTTTCTGCTTCTACTCTCAATTTTTCAGGCTCCACGGAATGCCCACGCCCACCCTCGATCAATCTACAAACAAACCTGCCGCTGTCTCTTTGTCGCAGAACGCCGAGAAACGCGATGCCATTCTCCTCGTCGCCGCTTTCGCCGCCGTCTATGTCATTTGGGGCTCCACCTATCTTGCAATCGCAGTCGGGATCGAATCGTTTCCTCCGCTCTTGCTGGCTGCTTTCCGGCACTTCACTGCGGGACTTGTTCTTTACCCGGTGTTACGTTGGAAAACTGGGATTCGGCCTACACGCGCCCAGTGGCGCACAGCGGTTATTACTGGATTCTTGCTTCTTCTAGTCGGCAACGGGGGAGTCTGCCTATCCGAACGGACTCTCCCTACCGGCGTGGCCGCCTTGATTGTGGCTCTCGTGTCCTTCTGGATGGTGCTTCTCGATTGGCTTCGCCCAGGCGGGATTCGGCCTGCCCCGAGAGTCGTTGCTAGCCTCATCCTCGGGTTTGGCGGCTTGGCTCTCTTGGTGGGTCCGGCGCATCTGGGAGGCTCGGAGCGCGTCAATCCTACCGGCGCCGGGATTCTGGTCATCGCCTCGTTCGCCTGGGCCTGGGGGTCAATTTATTCAAAACACCACGACCTGCCGAGTTCTCCACTGCTAGGCGTCGCCATGCAAAGCCTCGCGGGCGGAGCTGCACTTTGGATTGTCGGCTTGCTGGCAGGCGAGGGCCGCCAACTGCATCTTGCGGCTGTTTCCGCGCGTTCCTGGATCGCGATCACCTATCTCATCCTCTTTGGCTCGGGAATCGGCTTCACAGCCTACGTTTACCTTCTCAAGAAAAGCACCGCCGCCCGCGTGGGAACCTATGCGTTCGTCAATCCTGTAGTCGCGCTCTTTCTTGGCTGGCTTGGAGCCGACGAAACAATCACCCTGCGTACCGCCCTAGCCGCCGCCGTCATTCTGACCGCCGTCCTCTTGGTGATTACCGCTCCACACAAGACTGCTGTCGAGGCTTCCGAAGTTCTGCCCAACCCAGGCGAAGCTTGAGTCTCCCACCAAAACGCATTAGCTGGGACTATTGAGCCTCGCTCTTAGAATCCACTTTGCCGAGCCTTTCCGGATAGATTTGATTCGGACGCTGCGCTATTTTCGTAGCATGGAAACGATGAACAATTCGAACGCAGACGCGGCCATGCAAATCTCGCCCCGCAAAGCAGCGCAGTACTGGCGCGCGACACTTGAACGCGACGCGCGCGCAGACGGCACATTCGTGCTGGCTGTTCGCTCGACGCACATCTATTGCCGGCCATCGTGCCCGGCACGCCGCCCGTTGCGGCAAAACGTAATCTTCTTCCACACGCGCGAAGAAGCAGAAAAACAGGGCTTTCGCGCTTGCCTTCGCTGCCGCCCGAATGAAATTGCGGCTTCAGCGGCACTTGTCGCGCGTGCCGCGAAATACCTTGCCCAATCTTCAGAAGAGGGCCTGCGGCTCTCCGAGGTCGCAAAAGAACTGAATTCGAATGCCGGAACGCTTCGCCGCGCTTTCCGCCAAGTTACCGGCCTTGCCCCTCGCGAACTTGCCGAAGCGCTGCGCGTGAAGCGCTTCAAGACTTTGCTGCGCTCAGGAAAAAACATTACCGACGCGCTCTACGAAACCGGTTACGGCTCGTCCAGCCGCGTCTATGAACGCAGCAACGCACAACTTGGAATGACACCTGCAACTTATCAAAAGGGAGGAAAGGGTATGAAAATCGAATACACAATTGCGAAGTCACCGCTCGGAAAAGTCTTGGTCGCTGCTACGGAACGTGGTGTGTCCGCGGTCTATCTGGGAGACGTGCAAAACAAGCTCGTGGCGGAATTGCGCGAAGAATATCCGCGGGCGGAAATCTCGCCCGCCACCGGCAGCGCCCAGCGTTGGGTGCGCGAAATTGTTCAGCGCATCGAAGGTAAACCCGCGCAAGTCGATCTGCCTCTGGACCTGCAAGCCACTGCCTTTCAACGCCGCGTCTGGCAGGAGCTGCAGCGCATTCCGCGCGGAACAACGCGGACATATTCGCAAGTGGCCCGGGCGCTAGGACGTCCCAAGGCCGTTCGTGCGGTGGCTCGCGCTTGCGCGACCAATCCTGTTTCGATCGTGGTTCCGTGCCATCGGGTAATCCGCGAAGACGGAAATCTGGCGGGCTATCGCTGGGGTCTTACGCGCAAAGAACAACTGCTAGCCACAGAGCGAGTCGCGGCGAAATAAGTGATCTAGACGTGCGGCTTCTCGTGGCTCGCGTTCTTGGGCCAGTTTTGCTTGAATTCGGATTCGTTGATCTTCAGATTCTTCATCATGTTGGTGTAGTGAAACAAAATGTAGTCGCCGGCGCCGGTTTCATAAAACTTTTGCTGAATGGGCAGCCAGGAGGCTTCGTCGACCCACATTTGAACCTTTGTGACTTGGCCGCGCATCTGCTCGGATTTCGGCGTCAGCTCCAGCACAACCGTTTTCTTGTGGTCCAGTTCTTCTTCACCCGTGACGGCCACCTGGTAGCTTTTCTTTAAGTCTTCACTCTTCGTCCCGAAACCGAGGCGCGCATACTGATCCACCATCGCGCCGTTCTTGCCGAGGTCGTACTCCTCCACGCGATTGAGCTTGGGGTTGTAGAGAAACAGCGAATTGCCCGTGCGCAGCATCGTTCGCGGCTCGGGCTTGGTAATATCGATGCGCATTTTTTGATCGTGACGGACCCAAATTTGTCCCGTCTCTGTGGATGTGTCTTTCACGACGGCGGTGTATTTAATGTTCTCGAGGTCTGCCGTGAGGCTGCGGAAATCCTTCGCGGACCTGTCCATCATCTCCAGCACGCTTTCGGTGGTCCACTTCGCGGCAGTTTGCGATGCACCAGCGCATATGGCAACCGCCATCGCGCCTAGCGCAAAAATCAATGGAATCAAACGCCCTTTGGTCAATAGAAGCCCCTGTTGGCACTCGGTTGTGCGTCTCGTTAAGTTCTCTCAAATCCTAGCATATAGATAGAGATGCACGAACTTTGGCCAAAGTTACCATCGGACCCTACTGGCTAAGTTGCGGGCTCGTCACTAATACTGAAGTTCGACAACTACCGGTGGATTTCGACGTGGTAGGCAATCACCGTGCCTTGTTCGTCGCGCACCGGCTCGATCTTGGAAATGGTGAAGCGCTTGTTGCGAAGTTCGGGAAGCGATTTTTGCATGGCGTTGTGCAGCTCATTCTCCAGAGCCGGAGTTTGCTCGGGAGGCGCCAGAATGCGCGCATCGACGCGATAGGTCTTGCTCTCGCCTCCCTCGCTAACAAGTACTACTTGCCCAGGGGTGTTTGCTGGAAGGCCCATCTGCGGCTGGTCATGGAACCACGCGCGCGGCGTCACCAAAACAAAAACCAAAATGAGGAAGACCGCAGTGTCATACGGCCACGTGCCGCGCTCGTAGGCCCAGAAAAAGATTCTCGAGAAAATCTGTCCGAGACTCGCCATCTCAGTCCGCAGGAATTCCGTCGACAATCACGCCATCCCGCATGTGCACCACGCGGTCAAAGTACGTCGTGGCTTCGGGATTGTGCGTAATCATGACGATAGTCTGGCCCAAATCTTTGTTGAGCTGCCGCAACATCTGGAGCACCACTTCCGAATTTTTTGAATCCAGATTGCCCGTGGGCTCGTCGGCCAGCAGAATTTTTGGTTCATTGATGATTGCCCGCGCAATCGCCACGCGCTGCTGCTCGCCTCCGGAAAGCTCCGACGGCTTATGTTGCAGGCGTCCCGCAAGGCCAAGCAAGCCGGTGACAACATCGAAGCGGTGCGGATCAAACCCATCGCCGTGTATAAACTGTGCGATGGCGATATTGCCCTTGGCGGTTAGGGTGGGCAACAGATTAAAGCGCTGGAAGACAAATCCAATCTTGCTCCGTCGCAGCTTGGTACGTTCGGAGTCGCTCATGGCCGTTAAATCGTTGCCGTCTACCAGCACGTGGCCCTTGGACGCTTGCGCCAGTCCGCCAATCACATAGAGGAGCGAGGATTTGCCGCATCCTGACGGCCCCATCACCGCAACCGATTCCCCCGGCGCCACGGCGAAGTTCACACCTCGCAGCGCGGGAA
>DATEWL010000684.1:0-8163 GCA_035258025.1 Candidatus Acidiferrum sp.
ATCGGCGGCGCCGACATGCCTACGGTGATCTCGCTCTTGAATTCGTATGCCGGCTTCTCCGCTTCACTCCTCGGGTTCGTGCTCAATAACAAAGTCCTGATCGTTGCGGGCGCCCTTGACGGTGCTTCTGGCTTCATCCTCTCGGTCATCATGTGCAAAGCTATGAACCGCTCCTTCACCAACGTTCTCTTCGGAGCCTTTGGCCAAGTGCAGGCCTCCGCCGCAGGCGCTAAAGAAGAACGCGCGGTCAAGAGCGCCTCCCCGGAAGATGCCGCGGGGATTCTTGCAGCCGCCAATACGGTGGTGATTGTTCCTGGGTATGGAATGGCCGTCGCGCAAGCACAGCACAAAGTCCGCGAACTCTACGACATCCTCACGAAAAAAGGTATTGACGTTAAATTCGGCATTCATCCCGTCGCCGGACGCATGCCTGGCCACATGAACGTTCTGCTCGCCGAAGCCGACATCCCTTACGATCGCTTGAAGGAGATGGACGAGATTAACGGTGACCTACCGCAAACCGACGTTGCTCTGATCATCGGTGCGAACGACGTCACCAATCCGGCCGCCCGCACCGACCAAAGCAGCCCCATCTTCGGCATGCCCATCATCGACGTGGACAAAGCCCGCACCGTCATGGTCATCAAACGCAGCATGGCCGCGGGCTTCGCCGGAATCGACAATCCGCTCTACTATCTCGACAACACCATGATGCTCTTCGGCGACGCAAAAAAATTCGTCAGCGACATCGTCCGCGAACTGAGCGGCGGCAGCCACTAATCATCCCGAGTGCCACAAACATCCCGTGGGGCGGAGCTTGCCTGACTCTTCGTCGCAAGCGCGCTGCTTTTCTCCTGTGCGCATCCCAGCCCTGAAACCTATGGGAGGGGACAGACCTTTCTGGTGCTCTCGAACAAACCGACAAAATGAAACCGGGCCGCAAGCAGCACGCAAATTGGCGTGCGTCCCTGCAGCCCGGCTGAACTGAATCGCTACATCACCAACGATCGGACAAAACAGCCTTTCGTTGGCTTCTCGCCGCAAACGTTCGCCACGTCGGGGTCCACAGGTGACGAATTCGCACCCGAACTTCTGAAACTCGAGGCGCTGACAACCCTCGCAATCAATTGCCTCGGGTGTCTTACCGTGGCATCCGCTGGATCCGAACTACTTTTTGTCATTTTTTTCAGGAGTTACGTGGCCACGTCCATCCCGTTCTTCGTTTCCCTTGAAGTGGTCTTTATCGACACGCTTTGTTGGCTCGGCTTTCTCGCCACGATTTGGCTTTGAGCCCTTATAGCCGTTGTGCGGGTCGTAACTGTTATCTACCTTTCCGCGGAAGTCGGTGCTGCCGTGAAACCACGGGCCGGCGCCGACGAAAACGTCCGCACTAAACCATTCCGGACCGTAGTAGCCAGCGGGCGCGCAGTCATACGGAGCAGCTTCAAAGTAGCCGTAGGGACATTCAGGGGCTACTCCGATGCTGACCGCGACCTGAGCGTCCGCTTTGGGCACCGCTGCGGTGAAGCAGCTAGCAGCAACCGCGGCTATCACCAGAAATCTAAATCCACGCATAAGTTCACCTCGTTATCTCAGTCTGAAGTTTCTCGAACTGTTAATTCTAGAACGATGCCCAGTGCCGCGTCTGTTCCATACCGGGCAGTTTCAAGCGTTTACTGAGAGACAAGCATGCACGCTCTGGCTAAGGGTAGGCATCCCGTGGGGGACACGGTGGCCCAAACTGAAATGTGCGCTCTTGCGAGAACACCACCTGCTGATTACAATCCCGCTGTTCTTGAATAGATTAGATCACTACCGGAGGGAATTCCCGAGGGAACGATCTGCAGCAAACACGGAATATGGCTTTCGCCCGCCAAACTCCGCCTTCATCCTCTACCACCCGGCTTAAACCGGCGCCTTCCAAACGTAAAAATTCTTCTCATCGGCAAGCGTTTCGATGTCCATTCCCGCGGAAGTCGACGCGCGATGAACCGCCGAGCGCAGGTTTGCCAGTCCAATCCCGTTCACATCGGCAAGCGGAATTTCGAGCGCCGAGCCGGCCTGCACGGTCTCCAACTCTTCCAGAATTCCTTCCACAAGGTCATGATGCTTTCCCCGGCGTCCTTTCCTCAGACTGGACAGATCCACTCTCCGATACTTCAACGCTGGTTGCTTGCCTCCAGCTTGCTGTCTGCTGGCCATTGTACCCTCCGCAATTACGGACGATACGGTACCACGTTGGCGATTTTAGGGCAACTATGGGTCTATTCTACCCACCCATTCTGCTTTATGCGGTACTCATACGATAGTTCTACGCATTGCATTTGTTAGGGTCATACTCCCTCAAGTTCTACTACGGTCTACGTTGTTCATAGCTCCGATAAAGGAAACCAATATTGTCACCTTTCTTTAGTGGTCCAGATACTCTCTTTGCATGCGTCGAGAACTCGTTTGGGTCAAAACCCAGGGCTTTCAAGGCTGGGCTTGTTCGCAATGCGCCTGGCTCTTCAACCCATTGGACGCCCTAGATGGAAACACGATTGAAGAAATGAAGCAGAACTACGAACGCCAGCGCGACAAGACATTTGCCTCTCACTCCTGCCCCGAACATCCCAGGCTAAATAATCCAAAAGGACAATAAACCAGCCAGCGCGAATGTGCCCGCGGGCGCACCGAAAAGTGGGGATTCTCTCCAAAGGGTGGTTGGGACTACAATGTCCCACGAATTCTGCTGGAGGGAATATGCGTGCCAATAGCGTGGAAGTTTCCTGGGATAGCCAGAAGTCAGACTGGGTGATTCGCATGCAAAGCGGCGACGAAGTGATCCGGCGCCATTACAAAGCGCCAAAAGACGCCGATGAGAAGACGCTTCGCGCGAAAGCCGAAGAAACCGTAAAGGACGAAGGATACGAAGCAGACGCCGCGATAGTGAGCATTAAGCGGTAGCTGTTTGCAGCGCGGATGCGGTGCATGACAGGCACTCTTGCTTGTGCGCCAATTCATTCGCTGCAATACAAAGCACAGTTAAGAGTGGCGGTGCTACCCGCGAGTTGAGCTACACGCACGGCTCGGTCCATTGGACATATATTTCCGGAGTGTTAAAATCTGAGACGAGCCGACATGCCACCAAAAACACTCTACGAAAAGATCTGGGATTCACACGTAGTCCACGAAGAAGCCGGGAAGCCTGCGCTCATTTATATTGACCGTCACCTCATCCACGAGGGCACGTCGCCACAGGCCTTTGCGGGGCTGAGCGCCGAAGGGCGCAAGGTGCGCCGTCCAGATCTAACGTTCGCCGTGATGGACCACTCCGTTCCGACGACCGAGAAAGACCGCATCCTGCCCATCGTTGATACCGACGCGCGGCTGCAGTTTGAAGCGCTCGAAAAGAATTGCCGCGAAACCGGCGTGCGCCTCTTCGACATGAATAGCCGCAACCAGGGGATCGTGCACATCATTGGACCGGAGTTGGGCGTAACGCAGCCCGGGCAGACAATCGTTTGCGGCGACAGCCATACTTCAACGCATGGCGCTTTTGGAACATTGGCGTTTGGCATCGGGACAAGCGAAGTGGAGCACGTACTAGCGACACAATGCCTGGTGCAATCGCGCAGCAAAACGCTGCACATCCTGGTACACGGCAAGCGGCCACGCGGCGTGACGGCAAAGGACATCATTCTGGCAATCATCGGAAAAATCGGGATCAGTGGTGGCACAGGACATGTGGCGGAATACGGCGGCGAAGCCATCCGCGATTTGACCATGGACGGACGCATGACCGTCTGCAACATGACGATTGAAGGCGGCGCGCGCGCGGGAATGATCGCGCCGGATGACACGACGTTCGCATATCTCGAAGGACGCCCGTTTGTGCCGCGAGGGAGAGCCTTCGAGGACGCGGTTGCAGGTTGGAAGAACCTGAAGAGCGATGACGGCGCGAAGTTTGATATGACCGTCGAACTGCAAGCGCAGGAGCTCGCGCCGCAAGTCACCTGGGGCACGAATCCCGGGATGGTGACGAGCGTGACGGGCCGCGTTCCGGAGCCGGGATCGTTCCATGATCCGAACGATCAGAAAGCCACCGAAAGCGCGCTGAAATACATGGGGTTAAAGGCTGGCACGCCGATCGTGGACATTCCTGTGGACCGCGTGTTCATTGGGTCGTGCACAAATTCTCGGCTGGATGATTTGCGGGCTGCCGCGCATCTGGTGGCAGGCAAGCATGTGGCGCACAGCATAAAGCAAGCTCTGATTGTCCCGGGCTCGCGCGGAATTAAAGCGCAAGCTGAAAAAGAAGGCCTCGACAAAATTTTCCGCGAGGCCGGTTTCGAGTGGCGCGACGCGGGTTGCAGCATGTGCATCGGCATGAACGCTGACGTCCTCCCGCCACATGAACGCAGCGCCAGCACAAGCAATCGCAATTTTGAGGGCCGCCAAGGCAAAGACAGCCGCACGCACCTAGTCAGCCCGGTAATGGCAGCAGCTGCGGCGATCGCCGGCCATTTCGTCGATGTCCGCTCGCTAGATGTGTCATCTGTCGAGTGAACGCGGTTTTTAAACTAAGTATTTTAACAATTAACTTGGCGACCGTGGAGTGAAATGTCAGTGATGAAGCGTGGGCAAAACCACATTCTGGAAAAGTTCCTGGACTGGTTACTCGGAAAGCGGCGCCGGTCCATGATTGGCAATCGCAAACGGCTCGCCGGCTTATGCACCATGCTCGCGTCCGGCGTGATGTTTTTCGCCGCTTATTTTAGCCTCGATCGTATTCCCATGGTAATCATCATGGTCTTCTTTTTGACGATCCTGATCGGCAGTTGTTTGGATTTCATCGGGCAACTTGAAGAGCGCGAGCGTGAGGATGGAAAGGCCGAGCAAAGATCGGAGGTCGGATCGAATGGAACCGTTTAACACTCACACGGGCATGGTCGCGCCGCTGGACCGGGTCAATGTGGACACCGACCAGATGGTGCCGAAGCAATTCTTGAAGGCTCTGACACGCAAGGGCTTTGGACGGATTTTGTTTTATGACTGGCGTTACTTGCCGGGCGAGAAACCGAACCCGGAGTTTGTGCTGAATTTTCCTCGCTACGAAGGAGCCTCGGTCCTGTTGGCACGCCACAACTTCGGCTGCGGGTCGAGCCGCGAACACGCGCCCTGGGGCGTGAAAGATTACGGCTTCCGCGTGATCATTGCGCCGAGCTACGCGGACATTTTCTACAACAACTGTTTCAAGAACGGAATTCTGCCGGCTTCGCTGAGCGAAGAACAGGTCGAGGAACTCTTCCAGCGCACGGAAAAGGAAGAAGGCTACATGCTGACGGTGAACTTGCCGAACCAAACCATCGCCGACAGGCATGGTTTGATGTTTCGCTTCGATCTGGCGCCGTCCCGCAAAGAAGTTCTGCTCAAAGGCCTGGACGATATCGGTACGTCGCTACAGCACGAGCCAGATATCACCGCGTACGAGAAATCCCACGCGGCAACCGCCACAATGTACGAAGCGGTCGACGTAAAAAATTACTCGAACGCACGATAGTCTTCGCGACATGGAGAGCCCAATCCGGCGGCCTCGGCGGTGGGCTCGGGCGATTCGGGAGCGGCCGCCGGGCCGAGCATCTCAGCGATCAAGATGCCTGCCGACACGAAGGCGGCGCCAAGCAAGGCCCGGCTGCCCAGCCTTTCGCGCAATAAAATGTAGGACGTAATCGAAGCAAAGACCGGCTCGAGCGTAAACAGGATGGCAGCATGGCTCGAACTGGTGTACTGCTGCGCCCAAAGCTGGACCGAGAAGGCTACGGCGGTGCCCAGCACCGCGCAGATGGCAATTCCCAGAAGCGACCTTCCCTGCCATCCGAACCGCACCTCTTGCCAGCCTGCCGCCGAGGCGAGGCCGGTGACGAGCCACGCCATCGATGCGCACGCCGCAACCTGGAGCACGCTGAGCGCTGCAACCGAGTGGCGCCGAGTGTAATCCCCCACCAGAATGATATGGATGGCGTAGAACCCGGCAGCGACGAGTGTAAGAAGATCGCCGCAATTGAGGTGAGAGAGGCCCTCGGCCGGAACCGTAAGGAAATAAAGGCCGAAGACGGCGGCGAATACGCCTCCATACACCCAAAGCGTGAGGCGGCGTCCCCAGAAAATACCGAGAAGCAGCGGAACCAGGACGACGCTGGAACCGGTGACAAATCCTGACTTGGCGGGGGTGGTGTACTGCAGGCCGGCGGTCTGGAAGGCGTAGCCAGCGAACATGAAGAAGCTGAGTGCGGCGCCGGCCAACAACTCTTCCCTTTTGAGCGTGCGAAAGACTCGCGGGCGGAAGGCGGCCATGAGTAGCGCCGCCAGCGTGAATCGCGCAGCGAGGAAAACAAAGACCGAAGAATAGTCGAGGGAGCTTTTGACAACGACGAAAGGGTTGCGCGATCTTGAAGCCAAACCGTCCACCCAGCTCGCGCAATGGAAACCTCTGCTTCAGTCTCCCCTAATTGAGCTCTTACGCCGGCATGCGCGTAATCCACCGCGATCCAATAAAAAGCAAAACGGGAAAGGCCGTATCGGCCTTCCCCGTTTTTGCAGCAAGTTTGTGAAAACTTGCTGGAAGAAGTTAGAAAGTTAGCCGGAGACCGAACTGCATCTGCCGGGGGTTGTTGCCCTGGGAGCTCACGACGCCAAAGGATGATCCTGGACCGACTGTGGGATCGACACCGAGGCCCGTTTGTGCGTCTCCGACAGCCGGATCCGAGAACACCGGGTGGTTGAACACGTTAGTGACAACATACTGGAACTGGAGGCTGACGCGCTCCGCGATATGAATGTCTTTTACCAACCTCATATCCACGTTCCAGTACGGTAGGCCACGGAACACGCCAACGCCCCCAGTATTGGTGTCGAGCCCCAGAATTGGGGCTCGAAGAGTGCTCAGTAGGTTATCGGCGTTCGGAAAGATGTTGAACTGCCCGGCAGCAGTCTTGCCGGTAGTGGGATCGATGAAAGTGTGGAGCGAGGCATTGCCACCGCCGATTCCCTTCGTGAAAACACAGTTTTCAGTCGTGAAGAAGTTGGCACCATCCGCCGCGCCAAACGACTGGGCATCGGTAAGAGTGCCGCAACCAAGCGGCTGGCCGGAGCCAATGGCAAGAATCGGGGACAGGGACCATCCACCAGCCAAGTGGCCGATGATACCGTGCTGGCCCTTGTACCACGGATCCTCGATCATCGCGTAGGTGTTGAACACGAACTTGCGATCGAAGGACTGCAACCCATATCCATTATTGGTGTTGTAGGGATCGTTGGTCGTGTACTCGCTCGTGGCCTGTACCAAAGCTCCCGTACCCAGAGCCTTGCTATAGGTGAAGTTTTCTTGCAGGGTGATCCCATGCCAGCTGTTCATCTTCAGTGAAACGAACGCGCCGTTGTAATTGCCATGTCCGGTGCTGGCATTGACGCCGACTCCGGAGGTCAATTGGCCTTGGCTGCCGCAGGTGGCGGTTCCGACCGGCACGCCGCAATCCAGCGGGCCGCCGACGATTGGCGTATTCAACATGCTTCGAGCGAAATTGAATCCCCCGTTGTCGAGATCGCTCCAAGTGTTCCAAACAGCTTGGTTGACCAAGTTGCTCTTGGCCATGCCTTCCTTGTAAACGACCGCTGCCGTGCAACTCGTGAATCCCGCACAATAGGCGGGATTCATCGCCGCCTCGAAGAAGGGTTGCGGCGCGAAGGTATTGGCATAGGCAATCTGTGCTGCCGTTCCCTTCGGAATGGCCGCGCCGCATGCTGCAAAGGAGGTGGCGCACCCCAGACCGGTCTCGACGGCGGCATAGGCTTTCTGGAATTGCTGCCCGCCCAAAGTCATCATATAGGGGACAGAGTTGATGTTGATCGGCTGATATTCATGCGTAATTCTCCGGCCGATATATCCCACTTCCAGGATGAATTTGTTGCCCAACTGGCGCTGGATGGTGAAATCGAAAGAGTCGACCACGTTGGGGCGGAAATTCGGGTCCAGCGCTTCACCGGCGCCAGATGCAACGGCGTTAAAACCTGGAAGAGTCGGCTGAGGAAGTGTTGCCGAAGCAGCCGGAATCGGGGCGTTGTTCCCGTCGGTTCCGATACGGAAAGCGTTCGCGGGAGTAAGCTGGGTACTGCCCGCGGGGA
>DATEWL010000685.1:0-2937 GCA_035258025.1 Candidatus Acidiferrum sp.
TTTAAGGTTTCGCGCGCGGAGGCCCTCACAAGAGCGCAGAAATTTGTTGGCAGCCTGGGAGAAGACGTCAGCGGGTACCAATCGGCGATCGTCTTCGAAGTAGACGACAACGCGAAAACGTATCTCGAGCGGGAGGTGGGACTCGAGCAAGCTAACCGGCTGATGTCGAGCGAGCTGAACATCTGGTATTGGAAAGTGCGTTTCTTCCGGCCAAAGCAAGAAGAAGAGTTCGGCGTGCAGGTCAGTCCGGGCGGGGAAATTGTAGGTTACACGCACAAAATCGAAGAGGCGCGCGCAGGCGCCTCACCCGATCGCGCCACCGCCGAAGCCGCGGCGCAGAATTTTCTGCGCAATAAGATGGGCGTGGACTTGAGCAAGTGGGCGTTTCTTCCGGAGGAAGCCAACTCCGGCAAAAAACCAAACAGACTCGACTGGTCTTTCACGTGGGAAAAGCGCGACTTTCGCGCGAAGGATGCGCCCTACCGCCTGAGAGTGGAGCTGCAAGGCGACCGTGCCGGAGGCTCGAAAGAATTCCTGCAGGTGCCGGAAGCCTGGGAACGCAGCTACGCGAAACTTCGATCAAAAAATATTCTCTACAACCAAGTGGCCATCGTTCCTTACCTGGCGCTGATGGTGGCGGTAGTTGGGCTGGGAATCCTGCTGACGATGCGCAAGCAAACCAGCTGGGGTGGCGCGATCAAGCTGGGCATCGTGGTCACGATTCTGCTGACGTTGATGCAGCTCAACAATTGGCCTCTGAACCGCATGGGTTACGACACAAACTCAGCCTACGGAAGCTTTGTGTTCGAGGAATTCGCGAAGGCGCTGCTCTTTGGAGTGCTCTCGGCACTGACGGTGGTCCTCCCGATACCCGGCGGAGAGCCGCTGTACCGCTGGTCGCAACCGGGACGATTGCGATTGGCGAAAGCGTTCACGCTGCGAGGATTGCGCTCGAAAGAATTTTTCTCCTCGGCGACCGTGGGTTTGTCGCTTGCGGCCGCGCACATCGGATTCATCGTGGCGTTCTACATCGTCGCGCGCCACTACGGAGCCTGGGCGCCGCAAGATTTGAACTACGAAAATTCCGTGAACACCACATTTCCGTGGATTTCCGGCGTGGCGATAGGCATGCTCGCGGCGACGAGCGAAGAATTCCTTTTCCGGCTCTTTGCGATTCCCTTTTTAAAGCGACTGACGGGGTCGACCATTGTGGCCGTCATTGTTCCCGCGTTCTGCTGGAGCTTTCTGCACTCCGCCTATCCAAACGAGCCGCCGTACATCCGCGGCCTCGAGGTCGGCTTGATCGGCATCGTCGCGGGGATCGTGATGCTGCGCTGGGGCATTCTGGCGACGCTAATCTGGCATTACACAGTGGACGCTTCGCTCGTCGGGCTGTTGCTGGTGCGTTCGAACAGCCTTTATTTCAAGATCTCCGGCGTGGTGGTCGGTCTGGCGGCACTCGCGCCGTTGATCTTTGCAGGCGTCTCTTATCTCTCGCGCGGCCGCTTCGAACGTGATGAAGATTTGCTTAACAGCGCTGAGCCGATTAAGGAGATTAGCTTTGAGTCTCCTCCGGAACCGGAGGCACCAGAAACGGCAGCTGGCGTGCTGCGGCGTTATGACGCCTTGACGCCCACAACCATGATCTTCCTTGCAGCGTGCCTGGTGCTCGGCGGCGCGGCGGCCTGGCGCTTCAAAACTCCATCGCTCGGCGACTATCTGAAGCTCTCCGTCGATGCGCGGACAGCGAAGGTCCGCGCCGATGAAGTCCTCCGGCAGCGCGGGCTCGATCCAAACTCCTATCGCCATGCAACAATCTTCACGGATTTCATGGATCCCCTCACCAACGAATTCCTTCGCCAGCGGGTAGGCATCGCGCGCCTGAACGAGATTTATGCCACCCAAGTACCCGGGGCGATTTGGCAGGTCCGCTATTTTCGGGATAGCCAGCCGGAAGAATTTTCGATCAAGCTGAGTCCCGACGGCGTGCTGCTCGCCGTCAATCACAAGCTCGCCGAAGATGCGCCCGGAGCTTCTTTGAGCAAGGAAGAAGCCGTCGCCAAGGCCGAAAAATATTTGCGAGAAGTGAAAAAGCTCGATCTGAGCCAGTGGAGCCTCGTCGAAGCAAACTCCGACAAGCGCATTCACCGCACCGACCACGAGTTGGCCTGGCAGCAGCGCACTCCGATCGACTCCGGCTCGACTTCTTCAAATGATGCGGTGAGCCACGCCTATGTTCGCATCAAACTCGCGGTGCTTGGCGATGAAGTCGCCGAATACCGCGGCTCCTACTACCCGAAACCAGAAGCGCGGGAAGAACTCGAAGCCAGAGAGGGCGGAACGGGCTGGATGTTCATCAAAATCCCCGACGAGTGGCGGCGCGAGCAGGAATCACAAACGCTGTTCCGGACCATTTACAGTTTCGCCGTTCCCATTCTTTTATTCGGCGGAATAGGGATTACCGCGCTCGTTCTCTTTTTCAAAAATCTCAGCTCGGAAGCCATGCGCGCGGTTCCCTGGCGCAGGCTGTCCCTCTGGGCTACAGGCGGGCTGGCCGCTTACGTGTTGAGCGTCGTATTTGGCAATCGTATTCAATACTTTCTGAACGGCTACCAGACAGCAATTCCTTTCAAAGCCATGCTCGGCGGCATTGCCATCGGCATTCTAGTGGGGGCTTTTCTGTATCTCGGAGGACTCGCGGCGCTGTTTGCTTTCGCTTCGTACTTCAGCAATCGTGCATTCGGAAGCGAGCGCCTCCCGGTGGGTTCGCGCATGCCCGCAGTTTATTACCGCGATGCACTTTGGATTGGCGTGTGCGGAACAGCGGGGATTCTCGGACTCCGACGCCTGGTCGAATTCATCACGTTCCATTGGCAGACGGTGCATCGCAGCTTGCCGTTCTCTCTTGCTCCCTACTTCGACACTACCCTGCCCGAC
>DATEWL010000686.1:0-10817 GCA_035258025.1 Candidatus Acidiferrum sp.
AGATCAAGGATCTCGTGGCTTACCTTCGCAGCTTGAAGAAGTGAGAAGCCAGCTGAGTTCCGAGGCTCGATGCCGACAATCGCGATCGTAATTCTCATTCTGTTCAGTGCGGTGCTCGCGGGAGTTGTTGTTGCGCGTCCCGCGATTACGGCCAGCAGCGCCGGAAAGATTCTTGCGTTCGGCGTGCTTTTCTTTCTGCCGCTTTTTTCTCTTATGGCCGGCATGGACAATGAAATGGAACGCTCGAAGAGCACCGCGTTCTGCTTGTCTTGCCACATCATGGAGCCTTACGGAAAAAGCTTGCATATCGATGACCCTGGGTATCTCGCAGCGGCGCATTATCAGAATCATCGCGTTCCCGCAGACGAGGCCTGCTACACCTGCCACACGAATTACGCGATGTTTGGATCATTGAAAGCGAAACTCGGCGGTATGCGGCATCTTTACGTCTACTACCTTAAGCAACAGCCATTGCCGCAGGACATCAAGCTGCACGAGCCGTTCAACAATCGCGAGTGCCTCCACTGCCATCTCGGCGCGCGTTCGTTCGAACAAGGCGCCACTCACAATGCCGACCCGGCTACGCTACCAGCAATAAAAGGCAACACGTTGTCCTGCATTTCGAGCGGCTGCCACGACGTGGTTCACAATGTGGGCCGGTGGGGAGACAAGGTGAAGTTCTGGGACGGGGGAAGCTAATGCGTACGGGTGATTCGATGTGCCAGCGGCTGCGCATTTCAGGGATGTTTGTGATCACCGGGTTGCTTATTGAGGCGCTTTGTCTGGTGTGGTCGAGGCCCATCGCGTTCGTCGTGCTGGTATGCGTCGGCGGGACGCTGATTGGCCTCGGAGTGTTGTTCTTTCTCTATTCGCTGGTAACTGCCCCTGCCCATGCAACGGATTCTTCCTGTGCGGCTACCGATAAGTAGGGAAGGTAAGCCAGGTGCTCGGGAGCCCACGCTTTCAGGACAATTAGTCGGATTCGGATTCTTGAATCTGAAGTGGCTGGAGAGTTGGGCGAGGAGGCGGTGGCGAATTCTGTGACGAGTATGTTGTTTTGTTCGGGCTTGACGAGCCACCGCCGAGGGCTAGAGAGTCCGCGGCCTTTTCCGCAACTTCATAGCAGCTTTCCCCGTAAAACGTTTTGCCCTCGGAACGGGAAGAGGCATCCAGCTTCAGCCGGAATCTGGCAGGCCAACTCGAGAATTTTGCAGCCAATTCCTCAACCAGAAACAAATGGGTTTCACCGTCCACCGTGAACTTGAAGTTATGCTCCTTCACCAACGTCTGACTCAGCGCCTTCAGTAGCATCCGACCCGTCTCCTTGTAGGTTTTGGAAGGGGTGATGGCGATTTTGAATGAAGGCGAAAAAGCGTCAAGTTTCAAAAAAGTACCCGTGGGTTCGCTGATTCCCGGATTCTTACCCGTATTTCTACGGTACTGATGATGGGAGGAGGCGGGACAACGGCTGGCCGCTTTTAGCGAGGCTGCTAAGAATGGACCACCGCTTGAATGGCGAGAGCCTGAGTCTGCTTTGCTTCAGAGACGTCTGCTCGCGACCCTTACTAGATCGCGCTCATAATAAAGCAATTGCACGCCAATTCCGGAGAGCCCCAGGGGCATATTCTTCAACTCAACGTGTGTGACTCTTCCCGTGAATCGACGGCTGCTGACCTTCGCTCCAGTGACCCTCTTTGGCATTTCGAGGTGAAGCTCGACCGCCTCACCGACACGGAGGACAAGATTTGTGACGAAGTAGACGCCGCGCGTCGAGATGTTAATCGCCTTGGCCTGTTGCTCGCCCTCGAATAGCGCTTCCATGCGATGGAAAGACAGGGGAGTGTGCAGCTTGAAACGTGGTGTGATGCGACGCTCGGAGATAGCCATGCCTCTTCCTTCGTACGCCTGTGAAGGGTGAGACGGCAGGCTCAATCTGACTAAAGGGACATTCAGAGTTACACGACACGGCGCAGATGACTGTTCAAAAAAGCACAGCGAGGCTAAGACACTGATTAAACGTTTTTCCCCGTTTTCACAGTATTTGTAGCCATTCTCATTCCGC
This sequence comes from Candidatus Acidiferrum sp., assembly GCA_035258025.1. Classification (GTDB taxonomy): domain Bacteria; phylum Acidobacteriota; class Terriglobia; order Acidiferrales; family UBA7541; genus Acidiferrum. The sequence continues at coordinate 2,063 of DATEWL010000686.1, forward strand.
CAAAACATTCTAAATTGTCCACTTTCCTCGAGTCTCATTGGTGCACACGCGTCCTCCTTCGAATCCGCACTCAGTGGACGATCGGGTGCCTAAATGAAACTGCGGGTCGACTGAAGAGGGATACAAGGAGTCAGGACAGCGTGCTCTGCAGCACTTCTTGTAACAATTCCTTTTTTTGCTGGCTGAGTTTTTTCCCGCGTTCCGTCAGATAAAAGACGTCGATGGCTTTCTGGCCTTCCGTGTCGATGAGGGCGACGTCAATGTTGCAACCGAGGCGGGCCAAGGAGGAGCCAACGTCATATAACAAGCCCGGGCGGTCTTGCACCATGATTTCGAGCAGCGTGCTGTGCGCCGAGGACGTGTCGTCATAGCCGATGCGCGTTTCCACAGCCACTTTCGGCGGTTTCGCCCTGCTGGCGCTTTCGCGGCTTTTCAGCAGGGGCTCAAGCGGCGCTTTTCCGTTCACGATGTCTGCGAGGCTCTTCTGGAAGCGGGCGATTTCGCTGGGATTGAGTTCGAGCGTGTGATGCAGATCGACGAATTGAAATGTGTCCAGGACGACGCCGGCGGCATTGGCAAAGGCATCGGCCTTCACGATGTTCATACCCCAGCCGGCGAGCACACCGGAGATGGTGGCAAAGAGCGCCGGGCGGTCGGCGGTTAACAATGTCAGCGAGAAAGAATGGTGGCGGGCTTTCAGTTCGGTCTGGACAGGCTCTGTCCCCAGTTTTTGGTACAGCTGGAAGTGGGCCGCAATTTCCGGAGCGGAATGGACTGCGCTGTAGCGCCGTGGAAATCCTTCGAGGAACCGCTCGACTTCTGATTTCTTCGCGCCGCCAGCCTGGCTGCTGACTTGTTCGAGCAGAGGCACTTCGTCGGAGGCGTGCAAGCGATCGCGGTCCAGGGTGCGGCTGAAGTGATTCGAGGTGGCGACGAAAAGCTGCCATAGCATTTCGGCTTTCCACGGGGTGAGGGCTTCGGGATTCACGGCATGAATGTCGGCGTAGGTCATCAAGCACAAGCGCTGAAGGCGCTCTTGCGTCGTGACGGTATCGGCGAAGGCAGAAACGGTACCAGGATCGAAAATGTCGCGGCGCTGGACGGTCGCGGACATGTCCAGGTGATGCTCGATCAGAAAATGAACTTCGTCTGTTTCGTAGGCGGACAGCTGAAGACGCGCGGCGGCGCTTTGCAGGGCTTCGAGACTACCCGTGACGTGATTCTCAACGGACATGCCTTTGCCTACGTCGTGAAGAAGAAGAGCGAGAATCAGCAAGTCGCGGCGGTCAACTGTTTTCCAGAGCTGGCGGAAATGAGCGGCGCGCTCATCGGGCGGCTCGGCGAGCTCCTGAAGATGTTCGATGGTGCGGAGCGAGTGCTCGTCGACGGTGTAGCGATGATAAAAATCGCGGACCACCAGGGAATCAATGGCTTTGAACTCTGGCAAGACATCCATCAGAAGAGAGAGACGTTGCATCGGCCGGAGCGCCATGCTGGGGTAATCGGCTGCGAGAATTTCCCGAAGCATGGACCAATTCACTTGCGTGTTTTTCTGCGGAAGCTCGGGATGCTTCAGAATGTAAAAGATGGCGCGTTCCGCTTCGCGGCTCAGCGGGATTCCGGTTCGCGCGGCCTCGGCAAAGAGCCCGAAGGTCACGGCACGATCGGAAAGGGCTGATTCGTCGACCACTTCGAGCAAGCCGTCGCGCACGGCAAATGGTTTTCCTTTGCCGATCTCAACGCGTGCGCTGCGTGCCGCGCTAAAGAATCGTTCCCGAAAGGTCGGCTGCACAGCGGGCTTTTGCTCGATGTAACGCAGGAGAAGGCGGTTGAGAATACGAGCCTGGCGGAAATAAAGGCGCATCCACTCTTCCGGACTGCGCTTCGCATCGCGCGCCGCGCCGTCTGAGATTCCAAGGGAGCGCTCCGCTGCCGCGGTTTGCAACTCGTAGGTCAGAGTGTTGTCGTTGCGGCCGTTGCTGTAATGCAGGAAGCAGCGGATGGCGCTTAAAAAATCGACGGCGTTGGCGGCTAATTCTTCCTCGCCTGCACTGTTCTTCCAGCCATCCTTTTGACCGTTGGCGATTTGCCGCAGCCACGCCGCCGCTTGATAATCGCGAAGACCTCCCGGCGCGTCTTTTACGTTCGGTTCGAGATGGTAGATCGTGTTGCCGTAACGCGCATGGCGCTCTTTCGTGAGTTTGGTCAGTTCCGCGAGCATAAACGGCCGCGCTTGTTTTTCCGGTCCGGCCAGGATTTTTTTGGCGAGGCGGTCGAAAAGTTCTTCATCGCCTGCGAGAAATCTGCGGTCGAGAAGGGCGAGATGAAATTCCGCGTTGTCTTCTTCGATGCGTTTACACTCTTCGAGGGTGCGGCCGGCGGAGCTTACGCGAAAACCGAGATCCCATAAGGTTCGCGAAAAGTCAGCGATGAGGGGACGAAATTCGGACTCGGCTTTTTCGTTGCCGAACAGAAAGAGAATATCCAAATCCGAGTAGGGGAAAAGCAAACGGCGACCATAGCCGCCAAGGGCCACAAGGGTCAGGCCCTGTGGCTCAGCGTTGTTGACGCGCAGGACTTCACCAAAAATTTGCTGGGCAGTGCGATCGGCAAGTTCGCAAAGCGCGCGCAGCGTGTCTTGCGCACTTCCGCCGGCTTCAAACTGCTGCCGGATGCGTTGCCGTTCGTCCTCGGCCAGCGGTCCAAGGACGGACAAGGGAGTTAGAGAACCATGCATGGTTTTTACGGGTCGGTTGGCCGGATTAAGACCTGGGCGAGCTGCGGTGGTCACTTGAATTAGAGCGCGTTTTCGCCGCGCTCCTCGTTCCGGATCCGGATGGCTTCGTCAACCCGTGATAGAAATATTTTACCGTCGCCAATCTTTCCTGTCTTGGCCGTCTTTAAAATTGTGTCCACGGCGCGTTGCACCAGCGGATCGGGGAGAACCATCTCGAGTTTGAGCTTGGGCAACAGGTCTACGGTATATTCGCGACCGCGGTAAACTTCAGTGTGGCCTTTTTGGCGGCCGTGGCCGCGGACTTCGGTGACGGTCATGCCCTCGATGCCAATTTCGCGCAAGGCGTCTTTCACGGATTCGAAACGCGAGGGCTGAATGATTGCCTCAATTTTCATCATGAAGGTTTCTGCTCCGCCCAATGCCTGACGCTGCCGTAATGATCATTTTCGGGACTCTCTCAGGATTCGAGGTTGTACGCTTCTTCGCCGTGTTGCGTGATGTCCAGGCCTTCGATCTCGTCCGTCTCGCTGACGCGCACGCCGGTAATCATATCCGTTATTTTGAGGAGCACAATGGTCCCGACGAGCGCAAAGCCCCAGGCAATCAATACGCCTACAAGTTGGTTGCCGAGCTGTCCCCAGTGACCGTCCATTCCGCCGACGGGTTTGCCCGCGCCAAAAATCGGATTGATCACTTGTTGTGCGAAAACGCCGGTCAAGAGCGCGCCGATGGTGCCGCCCGCGCCGTGAACGCCGAAAGCATCGAGCGCATCATCATAGCCGAAGATCGATTTTATTTTTGTCACCATGTAATAGCAGACCAGGCCGGCGATAAAGCCAATTGCGAGAGCGGGCATTGGAGCCACGAATCCTGCCGCTGGTGTGATTGCCACGAGCCCTGCAACCGCTCCGGAGATTGCGCCGAGAGCGCTCGGGCGACCGTTCTTGATCCACTCCGCGATGCTCCAGCTCATAGCCGCCGCAGCAGTGGCCATGTGCGTGGCCACAAATGCGCTTGTCGCCAGGGCGTTTGCTGCCAATGCGCTTCCGGCGTTAAAGCCAAACCATCCGACCCACAAGAGGCACGCGCCGATAAAGCTCAGCACCAGAGAGTGCGGTGGCATGGGCTGCTTTGGATAGCCGGTCCGCTTCCCGAGGTAGAGCGCGCACACCAGTGCTGAAACTCCGGAGCTGATGTGCACGACCGTCCCACCGGCAAAATCGAGCGTTGGGAATTTTCCGCCGAGCGATGCGTTCAGAAAGCCGCCCTTGCCCCAAACCATGTGAGCAAGCGGCGCATACACAACCAAAAACCAGAGCGTCAAGAAGAGGACCGTACCGCTGAACTTCATGCGCTCGGCGGTTGCGCCGGTGATCAGAGCCGGCGTGATGATCGCAAACATGAGCTGGTAAATCATGAAGGTCGATTGCGGAATTGTTCCCGCGTAATCGGGATTTGGGTCGGCGCCGACGCCGCGCAAAAAGGCGTGTTCGAAACCGCCAATAACCGGACCATTTCCGCCGAAGCACAGGCTGTACCCGACAAGTGCCCATAAGACGCTAATCAAAGCCATCAGCAAAAAACTCTGCATCATGATCGCCAGCGTGTTCTTGCGCCGCACGAGTCCGCCGTAAAAGAGTGCCAGTCCCGGGCCTGTCATCATCAAAACCAGCGCAGCGCTTACCAACATCCAGGCGTTGTCCCCGGCCGATTGCGCTGCCGTCACGCGCTGGTCAAGCTGTTTCAGTTGATCGTTTACGGCCTTAGAGATTTCAGGAGTTGTGGCTGGCGGTGCGCTGGAAGTCGATACAGAGGAGCTACTGGAAGCGGGGGCGGGAGTTTGCTGTGCAAGAAGGGGCAAAGCTGCGAGCACCATGGTCATAAGCAAACAACACTTCCATCCCAGGTGCTTCATAGCTATGTGCGCTCCGCTGCGTTTGGGTTGCACCCGGCTTGGCCGGGGCTACGCTGAAAAAGAAACTGACCGTGACCACCACTTTTGCGACTCGGATTATACGCGCGCCGACTTGGCGCCACATTTAGAAATTTGCATCCGACAGATTCATTTTTCAGATTCGTTGCTGGGTAGGCCTGAGGGCAATCCCGGCGTTGGGTTCACTCCGTCCTCCAGCGTCGCGAACCTCACCCCCGGCAATTCTTTGAGAGGGCTTCTTGCCTCAAGGCGCGGCCATCGTATAATGCATCGCGTCCGTAAACCCGCTGCTGGTATAGTTTTGGCGAAGCGGAGCGATGCCGCATTAGCAAGAACGAGGTTTTCGAGCAAAGTACTATGACCGAGCATCCGCCTATGGAAATCACCGTTCGAGAATCCGGGACTATCCCGATTCTCGAGGTGCGTGGCCGCTTGACGATTGGCGACCCCAGCGAGCAGCTCCACGATGCTCTCGAGGCCGTTGCCGAGGCTGGTGCCCACAAGGTCATCGTTGATCTCAACGGCGTTCCGCAAATCGATAGCTCCGGCATCTCTGCTCTCGTGCGCATTTCCATCAAGCTGACTCGCGAAGGCGGTGCGTTGCGGCTAATCTGCGGCCCAGGCCGCGTGCGCGATGCCCTCACCGTTACGCGCCTTGTCGAAGCCATCCCAACGTTCGATACGGAATCCGCCGCCCTGGCTAACTTCGCTTAGTCTAAGCAACGTTTATCGTCCGCTGCGCGTCTCTTAGCATGGGTGTACCTCGAATCCATCCAAATGACGCCGATTTGAAGTCGGAACATGTGGGCCTCTTTGCTGAAAAAGACCTTTTCGGTTGTGTGTCTCAGCAGCATCTCAAGCGTTTTGGGACCTCTTGGCGCTCTACTGATTGCCGTGATGGCGTGTTCCTTGTTCAGCGCCTCGACGGCGGCCCGAGATGATGCGCGGGCCCTGCCGCCTGCTGCTCAAGAGCAGATGGATTCGCTCGCCTCGCGCGTAGCGGAACAAATCCGCCAGTCCAAGATCGTTCCCGCATTTCCAAAGATTTTTGTGATCGATTTTTCCAACGCCGGTGACAAGCAATTTTCGAAACTGGGCACCTTCCTCGCTGACGACTTCGCGCAGTCGCTTGCGGGATTAGCGTCCGGTTTCCAGGTGCAGGACCGCAAGGCCTTTAATGCTTATTTGAAAGAAAACTGGATGGGGCTCGAGGAGCTTCAAAGCGAGGCGGTCTGCCTGACGCTTGCGCGTTCCATGGGAGGAGCTGGAGTCGTGCGGGGAACGATCGGCACCGGTGCCAATCAGCAATTACGAATCAGCGTGAATATCGATGGACTAGGAACGACCTGGTCGGGGGACGCGGAGTTCCCATTGACTGGGGCGCTCCAGCAACTTTTGAAGCAACCGGCCATTTCCTACGAACGCTCGCCGGGCGCCATTCCGGCTGAACCTGGCATTCTTCAACCGGGAGTCGACGGAGCCACTCTGCCGGTTTGCGTTTTTTGCCCGAGTCCGGATTACACCGACCTCGCGCGCACTGCGAAATACCACGGCACGGTAGAACTCTCGCTGATCGTTACGAAGGACGGCGTCGTTAATTCCGTGGTGGTTTTGAAGGGGGCCCCTTTTTCGCTAACGCAAAAGGCAATCGACGCCGTTCAAAAATGGAAGTTCAAGCCTGCCAAGTTTCATGGGCAATCGGTTCCCGCACGCGTTCCTTTAGATATCGAGTTTTAGCTTTATTGAACAAGTCTCTCCCGTCCTGCGTTCAATTCCGTCCGTACTGCCGTTGGCAGACATACCGCAACTGCGTCAAAGTTCTCCGCGCCTACGTCATCCCATCATGGTATGTTGCCCTTCATGAAGTCGTACACTCAGTCTCTGTGCGTTCTTTCTCTTTTTTATCTAACTGCTTGCGTGCTATCGGGACCGGTGCCCGCTTCGCAGGAGCCCGGTCAAAACCTAGATGATCTTGCCAAGCGCATTAGCAAACAGATTTCGAAGGCTGGTATCAGCTCGGTCGTCGTCGCTGATTTTTTCGGCCAAGATGGGTCTAGTTCCATTCAGGGGAGATACCTCGCCGATGAGTTTTCGCAGCGTCTTGAGCGTCACAAAAAGGGCTTCGTTCTGATTGAGCGTCAGCAGCTTTCCTCGGCACTTTCCAATGCGCAGCTTTCAGCCAACGATCTTGCCGCGGTAGATTCTCTGCAGAGAATTGGAAGCTCTATCCAGGCGGAAGCAGTTGTGACTGGAACTCTGGGAACTACTCCCGCGCAATACTCACTGCGGTTGACCGTGCGCAGGGTGAAAGACGGCGGCGTCGTTGTTTCAATAGATGAGTCGATCAAGAGACCGGCCTACGTGGACAGCATGGTCCTCATGGATCCCGGCGGACCGGGACCGGAAATTGCAAGAGCAGGGGTGGATGGGATTGGAATTCCCACGTGCATATATTGCCCGCCACCGTTGTACACGGACAAAGCCAGGGCAGAGAAAGTCCAAGGGGACGTTGCATTGCTAGTGGTGATCAATCAGCAGGGTCGCGCCGACAGAATAGTGGTGACAAAAGCCAACGACGATGGCCTCGCTAAGAGGGCGATTGAATCTGTTCGTGAGTGGAAGTTCAAGCCGGCCACTGATAAGGAGGGTAAGGCCGTTGTGGTAATCGTTCCAATCGAAGTTACTTTCAGACTCCACTAGCGGGGTCAGCCGCCTTTTTTCAATTCGGCTAGGACTAGCTTGGCCACTTCCTTCAGAGTCTCGAACACACCGATGCCTTGAATGGCCACTCCTTCGAGGACCGGCTCGCCTTTTTTTTGGAGCTGCTTGGTTAGCTCGGGCACCGGCATGGCATTGGGCAAATCGCGTTTGTTCAACTGCAGGACGTACGGAATCGTACCAAAATTCAGATTGTGTTCTTTCAAATGCTCTTGCAAGTTTTCCATTGTTTCGAAATTTGCGTCGAGCCGCTCTTCTTGCGAATCCGCGACGAATACCACACCATCCGCACCCTTCAGGATCAGCTTGCGGCTGGCCTCATAGAACACCTGCCCGGGGACGGTATAGAGGTGGAAGCGCGTCTTGAAGCCGCGCACGGTTCCGAGATCCAACGGGAGGAAGTCGAAGAAGAGCGTGCGGTCCGTTTCGGTGGCAAGGGACACCATTTTGCCCTTCTGGTTTTGCCCGGTGTGGTCGTAGACCCACTGAAGGTTCGCGGTTTTTCCGCCCAGACCTGGACCGTAGTACACGAGCTTGCAGTTAATTTCGCGCGCAGGAAAGTTGATGAAAGGCACTTGTTCCTAACCAGAGTTCGGCCACAAATTTATAGCATACGCGGTGCTGGCAGGCCAGCATTCCGGCTGAACCTGTCCCCTGCCGGGTAACTTGCTTACAGTTTCCGCGAAAAGGCTCCCATTTCGATGCCCTTTTTTCGCTCTATGCCGCCGGGAGGTAACTCATGAGTGTCCTCGCAATCCCACTACCACTCGTTGACGCCGTCATTTTCCTCTGCTACGATTCGCGGCATGGCAAAAGCGCGCAAAGCCTCTTCGGGCTCATCCGGGCATAGCAAAGGCGCGGCGCATGGCCATTCTAACTCACAGAAAAAAAAGAACTTACCTCCTCCGCCACCCGCGCAGCGGGGCGGAGTGGAGCTAGTCGATCCTTTGGTTCAGGCGCAGCTCAAAGTCTACGACGAAGCGCTTGCCCTCTTCCATCAACAGAAATTTGCCAAGGCCAAGCAAGAGTTGGAAAAAGTACTCGAAGGACCCAGTAAGGGCCTTGCCGACCGCGCGCGCATGCATCTGCGCATCGCCGAGCAGCGCATGAAGCCGAGCGCGGAGCAGAATCCGCGCACCGCCGATGAACATTACCAGCGAGGCGTGGGCATGATGAACATCGGCCGCTGGGACGATGCCCGCGAAAGTCTGATTAAAGCGCGCAAAGCTTCACCAAAATCGGATTACATTCACTACGCGCTGGCCGCGCTCGATTGCCTTACCGGCGAAGCGGATTCGGCAATGGCGAATCTTAAAGTCGCTATCGACCTCCGCCCCGAAAACCGCTATCACGCGCGCAACGATGAA
>DATEWL010000687.1:0-2091 GCA_035258025.1 Candidatus Acidiferrum sp.
ATCGGGATTGGCCATGGCGTTGCGGTTGGCGGCTTGCTCCACGCATTGCCACAGGGCGTCGTAACTGCTGAAGTGCAAATCACGCTCGCGCGCCAGCCACTCGGCGAACCGAGTCAGGTTTGCGTCTTCCACCTGCACAGCACTCGGGGCCCACGGCAACTCGCCTTCGCGGACCGCAGGCTCCTCCGATTCGATATTCGGCACGCGGTTTGTGATTAGGTCCGTCAAGCCTCATCCCATGGGGACGTCCAGTGACAGGCTATTCACCTTCGTCGCTTGCGTCAAGCGAGCCAGCCGCAGAAACATTTTCGCGTCCATGTTTTTTCATGGCGCCGAAATGAAATGCTGGTAACGCCAGCGAAGCGCCAAGCGTCTGACTCAAGGTGATATGCTGCTCCGCGCAGATAATTGCCTTGCAGGATACATGCAGAAAATAGATTCACTAACTCGACGCGCGTTCCTAGAGAAAATCTCTGTCCTGACGGCTGGTGTCCTTGCGACAGCTGACGCCGGGGGTGCCCCGCCAAATACCGATCTCGAACCGCACATTATTTTCCCCACCCACCCTCGCGAGCGCATCTCCATCGCGTCGTATCCGTTTCGCGCTTACATCCTTAGCCCTGACAATCGCGATCGCGATACTACGCTTCCTGGAATGAATCTTCTCGAATTCCCGGCCCACGTCGTCGCAAAATTCAACATTCACAACATTGAGCCGCACAGCCGCCATTTCACATCCTTGCAGCCAGACTATCTCGATGATTTCCGGCAGATTTTGCTCAAGACAAAAGTGCGCGTCGTAAATATCGCCGTCAGCACGGTAAACAGTTTCTATGACGCCGACGGCTCCGCCCGGGATAAGGCCGTCACCTTTGCGAAAAAATGGGTGGATGTCGCTTCGCGTATCGGCTCTCCCGGAATACGCACGCACATAGCCGCCGCGAGAAATTCTTCCCCGAATGTTGAGCTCACCTCGGGAAGCCTGCGCGAAGTAACCGAATATGCCGCGGACAAGAATATTGTCGTCACGCTTGAGAACGACGATTTGGTGAGTGAGGACGCGTTCTTCCTCGTCAAGGTGATCGAGTCCGTCAACAATCCCTACCTTCGCGCCCTGCCCGATTTTGCAAATTCCATGCTGAGCGGCGACGCCGACTTCAATTACCGAGCCCTGCAAGCGATGTTTCAGCATGCCTACAATATTTGCCATGTGAAAGACGGCGAGACAAATGATGACGAGAAGCAATTCAACGTGGATTTAAAGAAATCGTTCGATATTCTGAAGGCCAGCGACTTTCGCGGCTATTGTTCGATGGAGTTCGACGCCCCCGGCGATCCCTATGCTCCAACTGCGAAGCTGATCGAACAGACCATCAAATATCTCTCTTGATTGCGCTTAGCCCCTGAATCATTCCCGCCCGCACCCGTTTCACTCAAATCGCTGGCGCCCGATCGCTAAAGGTTTCGCTAGTCGCATCCCAATACTGCTTCTTGCCAGTCCAGTAAGACTCCGTTGCCATCATGTTCGCAACCGAGTGCGCGAATCCATCCTGCACGGTGCAATGCGGCTGCTGCCGCGAACGCATACATTCAAACCAATTCGCCATGTGCTCCAGTGTTCTGTCATCGATGCCCAGCGGCGGAAGCTTCGTTTCACCTGGCGGCAGGACATATTTCGCCGGCCGTTTCTTTTCGATGTTCGCATCATCTTCGTGATTGCCCTTCTCGTCGACCAGTTGATAGCGCGGGCTTCCTTCACCGCCGATATTCGTAAGCGTAGCTTTCTTTCCCATGTAGCGTGTAGAAGAAGGAGCGTCGTTTCCAAAGCTCGTCGCATAGCTCACGAGAAAACCCTTCGGGTATTCGAACAGCGCCTGAAACGTGTCCGCGTTCTCCCGGCCATCGTGCCAGGCAAAAATTCCGCCATGCGCCATCGCCGAGCGGGGAATGCTGTCCTTCATAAACCAGTGCACGAGATCGATCGCGTGGCTCATCCACTGGTCCGGGATCCCGCCGGAAAATTCTTTGTACAAACGAAACTCGCAATACACCCTCGGATCGAAGGGCCTGTAGGGCTTCGTTAGCAGCCAC